>JAHELX010000484.1 GCA_024643945.1 Anaerolineales bacterium | reverse complement strand
CGACCGGCTCCAATTCGTCCACGTAAAACTGGTACTGCCCGCTTGGCTCGTAGACCGAGACATATCCATGAGCCAGTACCGCCTCACCGTCGCCAGCCGGCAGGTAGCTCAGTCGCGGCAAGGTGGAGCGCCACATCACGCAGCGGATGCTGGCATCCGGGTCTTTGAGAGTAAAATAAACATGGCCAGAAGGGGCCTGCCGCCAGTTGGATATTTCACCTTCCAACCACAGGTCTTGCAGCCTCTGGTCCACTCTCAGCCGCTCTTTGATGTAGGCGGTGATAGCGCTCACGCTGTAAACGCGCGGTGCCAGGTTGCCGAACATGGAAAGTTGCATCACTCTTTTTCCAGGGTAAAGAGCCCGCGCGTTCGCTCGTCAGACTCAAAGTGTCGAAGCCAGGCGTTAGCCTTTGAGAGGGGCATAGGAGCGGAAGCCAGTCGCGCCTGGGCCTCCTGGGCCTCGACCGAGGTGCCCCGGGTGAAAGTGACCCGAGTGAACTGGCCGTCCATTGGCAGGCTGAACGTCTGGTCCAGGAATTGAATGCTATAGGTGCCCTTCTCCGTCGCGTAGATTTCAAAGCCTCCCACCCCATATTCCGGCTTGCTGCCGCTGATCACCTGGACGGTCGCACCCGATGGGGGGGTGATGTTGATGGGGATATTCGCTTCAGGCAAACTGCCCACCAGCAAAGGTAGCCCGGTGCCGCGCGTCACCTGCATAGACCATTCCCCGGTCACGGGTGGCGGCAGCGTCAGATCCACATTGAGGGAACCGCGCCCATCAGACTGGGCAGTTTGTGTCACCTCAGTCCCTACCACGCTCAGAGTGTAGGTGCCGGCGGGCAATTGGTCGAAGCGATAACCTCCATCAGCACCGGTGGTGGTCGTGCGCGAAAGACCAGTGGCTACCAGCATGATCTGGTGCCCCGATTGAGGCACACCGGTGTAGTCGCGTAACACCCCACTGATGACACCCTGTGGTGTCGGTATCTCTCCTTCGGAGAAGATAAGGTGGGTGAATTGGCCGTTCATCGGCACCTCGAAGGTCTGATCCAGAAACCGGATGCGGTAGGTGCCTACTTGTGACGCCCAGACCTCAAAGCCACCCACACCGTATTCTGGTTTGCTGCCGCTCAAGGTTTGGGTGACATTGCCGTAGGGATCTTCAACGCTGACCTGGATGCCGGCTCGGGGCATGGAGCCGGTGATGAGCGGCAGCCCCTCTTTACGCTCGATCTGCATGGTCCAGCCCGTCGGCGGGAGTTGGAGCACCAGGTCTACCACCAATTCCTGGTCAGCGGCCAGGACCAGTCCGTCCCGTCGTGTGCCGTAGTCCACGGCCTGGAGGCTGTAGGTGGCGGCTGGCAGGTTGGTGAAGCTATATCCACCGTCGGGGCCGCTGGTCGCTTCGCCATTCCAGCCCTCGCGCGTCAGGCGCAGCCGCACGTTGGCCAAAGCCCGGCCTGCCTGATCGTATATTGTCCCTCGGATGATGCCCGTTCCCAGCGCTGGCTCGGACGAGAGATTGACGTCGGTGTAGTAATGTTTAAGGATGGTCACGTAATTGTCGCCTAGCTCGGCCATATCGTGCGCACCCCACTGGCACAGGCCAACCCCGTGGCCATTCTTGGGGCCAGGGTTGATGCACGGCACAGGGCGCAGATAAGGGACCGGGGCGGGCGGTGGGCGATTGGGAGTGGCAAAGCCTACTTCGTTACCCACGGTGTGCCCCCCGCAGTTGGCGCTAAAAAAGGCATTGGCCACATTACCCTGATACTCAATGACCTCCCTCGCAGTTGCCCGAACTGCCTGGTCGGAGTTGGGATTGATCCGTTCCGGGTTGTAGGCCTGGCAATGCGCCGGGTCGGTGCACAGGTCGGCGTTGGGGTGGCGGGGATGCTGGATGGCGTACATGGCATAGCTGCGCGATGCGACGGCCTGGGTCTTGAGTGCTTCCATGGGCCAACTGGCGTACATCTCGGCCGGAACGACGCCGCGCAAATATTCTTCGACCGGTATCACCTGCACCGTGCCATCCTGCATCAGCAAGCGGATGGTCGGCCCGGTAACCTCGAGCTCCACGTCGGGCATGGCAGCCAGCCGGGCGACGTGGTCGTTCAGGTTCAGAGCACGCTGTACCCAAGAATTGGGCAAATTCCCCGGGCTGCTGGTAGGGTCTTCCCACAAAAAGTAGGTGACCGCAATCACTCGCCCGTCGCTCAGACATTCGCGGGCGTGGTAGATGATCTGGTCGGTGAAGTCGGGATCGTCCGCGCCAAAGTTACCCGCCTCGTCTATGATGACTCGTGCCTGGATGCTGTACCGGTGCTCGAAGAGCTTCAGCACCCTCCGCCAGCGGAAGGCATACCAGCTCGCCAGATTAGGGTCGTAGAGCCAGTCGTGAACGCTGCCTCCGGCATGTCCCCAATAGGAGTGAAAAGTGATGGTGTTGTCGAAGTATTCGCGGATGGTGTCCGCCAGGTAGTCGTAGCCAGCCCATCCCTCGGTCGGGTTGCCTTCTTCGTCGGGGGCACCGTCCTCATGATGGCCAAAGGCAAAGGGGGGAGTGACCAGCTTCATCTCCGGCACAAGCTCTTTGATGCGCTGGGCGGTCATCCGCACCCAGTTGGCGTAACTCTGGTAAAATTCGGGCGTTTCGTACTTGGGCTGATTGGCAGGGTTGTTGTCGCCGTTTTCATAGTGCAGGTTCATCTCGTTGGCAAAGTAAACGTACGGGTCCATCTCGCGTAAATCTGGCCATTTGCTGGCAACCATGTCCCCTAGCCTGCGCGCCCAGCCGGCTGGATCCTCTTGCCATTGGCGAGGATGTTGGAAGCGGACAATTACGGGGATATCGGGGTTCTGTGCCTTGTAGCTCCGGACACGATTGGGTTCCAGGTAATCAAAGAAAGCGGTGAGAGCGGCGGGGCGCCAGCTCAGCATCTTGACCGGATCCATCGGAGTTCCGTTAGCGACCCACAAGCCAGGACGACGCATGGTTCCTCCTCTCACGCATGATGGTCTATTGTATGATGTCTATGTCTACTGCGTACTGCGTATTGCGTACTGCAATTATATAGCGTGTGTCGCCGGTTTCAACATAGCTGGTTCATCATTATGACATGAAAAGCAGAGGGGCGCAAGCAGCAATGCCTCCACTGCACCCATCTCCTCGAAGCCGGGTCAACCTGAGGGGTATCCAAGTCTATCTGGGCCACAGTTCCCCTGCGACCACGGCGCTGCACACCCATTTGACCCGCCCAGCCGAGCACTTGACCACGGCAACGATCAATCGACTTTGGGAAGGTCTGGCGTGATCGAGCTGGCCGGGATCTTCCGCTTGGCAGCTATGCAGAAGCGGGGTATCATGGATTCGATGAAAGAAAATGCCCCGCGACCTTGCCGGGTCCGGGAGTACGGCTCTTGATGTATGCACCGTCTCGAGCAATTCCAGTATAGTCTATTCGCCCGCTTTGGCCAAACACCAAGCGGGGTTTGACAAGGAGATGTCAAAATGACACGGAAAATAGAAGGCAAAGTTGCAATCGTGACCGGTGCTGGTTCAGGCATCGGTCGCGCTACAGCACTTGCATTTGCTCAAGAGAGGGCAAAGGTCGTGGTTGCCGACATCGCGGTCGAAGGCGGCGAGGCAACTGTTGCCATAATCAAAGAAGACGGCGGCGAAGCTGTGTTCATCAAAACCGATGTGTCAAAGGAAACCGAAGTGGAGGCGCTGATCAATAAAACTATCGAGACTTACGGACGGCTGGACTATGCCCATAACAATGCCGGCATTGAAGGCACGACAGACACCAGTAGCGAGACAAATTGGGATCAGGTAATGAACGTGAATCTCAAAGGAGTCTGGCTGTGCCTGAAGTATGAAATTCCCCAGATGCTGAAGCAGGGCAAAGGGGCCATTGTTAACACATCATCCGTCGCGGGGTTGATTGCCGCAGGAGGTGGCATCAATGCGTATGGTCCGTCGAAAGCCGGAGTGATCCAATTGACGCGAGATGCAGCGCTCGCCTATGCCAAAGCCGGTATTCGTGTCAACGCCGTGTGCCCGGGGGTCATCAAAACGGAAATGATCCAGCGAGTCGTCGAAGAACACCCGCCGATGAAGGATTATCTGGCGAACAGGGCTCCCATCGGGCGAATGGGTGAGCCGAATGAAATCGCACAGGTGGTGGTGTGGCTCTGCTCAGATGAGTCCTCCTTTATCACTGGCGTTGCGTTACCGGCGGATGGTGGGTGGACGGCGCAATGAACCCACCCAAGCACTTTTGTCGGATTTCAGGGATAGTGAATTCCTTCGGTGAGCTCACCTGCCCTGGTGCCCAGGATGGGTATGCCTGCGGCCCAAGTGCACCGTCCCGGCACGGGGCAGGCAGGACAGGCTTGCAGCGTCGAGATGTTAGCCTCGAGAGGGGAACAAGGGAGAGCCGAGCTTTTCATGCGGAGCGAAGGTCAAGGGGAGAAACTCATGGCAGAGTGCAAAGTCAAGGTATTGAAACGAATAGTCATATCCGATTTAGCCAAGGAATACATTGGAAGCACGGTTGGTCCCTGTCCGCTTCTCAGTGACGGGCAGGAATTTGTAGTTTCGTCTACCCTTGAGAAGCCGCTAGGTTTCTGCGATTGGGCATGGAATGACATCCACAAATTCGTAGCTGTGCTATCCCGGGGTGGGAATTTTTCTCAGGACATCTTCAATGGTTGGATGAAAGATAACGACAGCATGATTGCCTGCTGCACAGATGGAGTACGTCCCGTTGTCTTTGAGATCAAGAGGTTGACGGACTGAGACGGAGAAAGCAGTGTTGATGTCAATAGGCAGAAAATACAGCTGATGCCAAACGTTGGGCGGCAATCATCGAAGCAGTACCAGCTACGCATGCTACAATATTGCTTAACGGGAATAATCAGCAAACCCGATCAAAAGACCTGGGATAAAGTGTTTTACGTGGTTGCGAACGTGGTCTTTCTTGCCTGGTTGGTCTTGATGCCGCTCGATACCGTTCGTTTCCGCTGGTCGCATATGCCGGGCCGGCTCCAGGTGGAGGGCATCCCTTCTCCCCGTTTGCGCAGCCGCACATCTTTGAGGAAGAGCGTGACGATGAGTATGGCGACGCCCACCCCAAAGGTGACCAGAAAGGCCTGTTCAATGCTCATTGCCAGCGC
>JAHELX010000483.1 GCA_024643945.1 Anaerolineales bacterium | reverse complement strand
ACTCGGGTACGTTGGCCAGCGGCGAGCGGCCGTCCTCACCGGGCAGCCACTCTTCGATATGGGGCAGCAGCACTGGCAGCTCGCCTTCCGGCACGGGCACGGTGCCGCATCCGTCGCAGTAAACGATGGGAATCGGCGCGCCCCAGTAGCGTTGCCGGGAGATCAGCCAGTCCCGCATGCGGTATTGCACCATCCGGCGGCCGATGCCCCGTTCTTCTATCAACCCGGTGATGCATGCCATCGCTTCTTCGGAGGGCAAGCCGTCCCACGGGCCGGAGTTGACCATGCAGCCAGACCCGGTGTAGGCGGCGGTCAGCGGTTCGCCGTCCCAGTCTGGCGGCGCGATGACCACCGGGGCGGAGATACCGTGCCGCGCGGCGAAGTCAAAGTCGCGCTCGTCGTGGGCGGGCACAGCCAGAATGGCCCCACCACCGTAGCCCATCAACACGTAGTCGGCCACGTAGATCGGCACGTGCGCGCCGTTGACCGGGTTGACGGCGTACGCACCGGTGAAGACGCCGTCGCGGCCGGCTTGCATGCGATCCAATTCGCTGCGATGGGCGGCTTCGTCGCAGTAAGCCGTCACCTCAGCGCGGCGTTCTGGTGTCGTGATACGTTCCACCAGCGGGTGATCCGGGGCCAGCGTGGCAAAGGCCATGCCGTAGACGGTGTCGGGCCGGGTGGTGTAGACGGTGAAGCGGTCGCCGGTGCCATCTACTGCCATCTCGAACCCGACGCCCTCGCTGCGCCCGATCCAGTGACGCTGCATAGCCAGGATGTGCTCAGGCCAGTCCAGCCCCTCCAGGTCGGCCAGCAGTTTGTCGGCGTAGGCGGTGATGCGGAAATACCATTGCTCCAGATCGCGCTTGTGGACGGGGCCGTGGCAGCGCCAGCAGACGCGGCCGGACTCAACCTGCTCGTCGGCCAGGACGGTCTTGCAGCCAGGACACCACCACTGGCGTCCCACATCGCGATAGGCCAAACCACGCCGATACAGCAGCAGGAAGAACCACTGCGTCCAGCGATAAAAGTCGGAGGTGCTGGAGTTGATCTCTCGCCCCCAGTCGTAAGAGCAACCGATCAACGTCATCTGGCGGCGATAATTGGCCGCGTAGCGGGTCGTCGTCTCGCGCGGGTGGATGCCCTTCTTGATTGCCTCGTTCTCCGCCGGCAGGCCGAAGGCGTCCCAGCCCATGGGGTGGAGCACGGTGTATCCCTTCATTCGATAGTAGCGCGAGATGACGTCAGTGGGCACATAGTTGCGTCCGTGCCCGACGCTCAGACCGTCGCCGGAGGGATAGGGAAAGAAGTCCAGGCAGTAGAAAGTGGGTAGATTGGCAGATTGGGCAGTTAATATATTGGGTGTGCGGTGGATACCGGTTTCCGCCCAGCGTTGTTGCCATCGAGCTTCAATGCCTTGGGGATTGTATTCGTCGGTTGGTATCTCGTTTGTGTCCTTCATTTCTGTTCTCCTCTCTTCTGCTTGGCCCCAGTTCGCCGGCGAGGAGAACGTCGTCTGAGTGTCCTCGGTTCCCCGGCTCACCGGGTGCTGATTGACGGTTGGGTTGTGCTGGTAAGCCCCATTTCAAAACCTCCTTAAGTTTGATTAGCTCACGTGTCACGTTCTAAGGTATTCTCCGCCACCTCGTGCCGGATGGCATATCTTCTACCTCGTAGCCTTGCCGCCGGATGGCCTCGCGCAGGGCGTCGGCGGCGGGCCAGTCGCGGGCGGCGCGGGCGGCCTCGCGCCGTCGGATCAGGGCAGCGATGTCTGTGGGCAGCGGGTCAGAGGTGGTGGCGATTGCGTCGGCCAGTCCTAATCCCAGCACCCGATCGAAGTCGAGCACCAATTCGAGCAGCGCGCGCTTTTCGGTCCCATCAGTGGCCTGGTTGGCCTGGCGAATTGCCTCCCAGGCGAGAGCCAGTGCGCCTGGGGCGTTGAAGTCATCGGCGATAGCGACGCGGAACCGGTCGGCCAGGACCGCAGCCGCACCGGCTGGCGGGACATCGATGGTCTCATCGTGTAAACGGTGCACACTTTTACGCAAGCGACGGAGGCCGTCGGCGGCACTCTCCAGGCCTGCCCACGAGAAGGTGAGCGGCACCCGGTAGCTGGCGGTGAGACAATGATAGCGTAAGGCCAGCGGGTCAAAGCCGCGCTCGACCAGATCACCAACCACCAGGAACTCACCTGATGATTTGGACATGCGCCGGTCGCCCTCCTTCCAGCGGAGAAAGCGTCCGTGCATCCAGTAGTTGACGAACGGCTGGCCGGTAGCCGCTTCTGACTGGGCAATTTCATTCTCGTGATGGATGGCGATATGGTCTTCACCGCCGGTGTGAATGTCCAGCGTCTCGCCCAGGTACTTCATGCTCATCGCCGAGCATTCGATGTGCCAGCCGGGATAACCGCGTCCCCACGGCGAATCCCACTGCATGATGTGCCCCGGCGTCGCTCTGCGCCACAGGGCAAAGTCGGCCGGGTGATGTTTTTCCGGGTTGACCTCGACGCGAGCGCCGGCCTGCATCTCATCTAACGTTTGGCCGGCCAGCCGCCCGTAGTTGTGAAAGCGTCTCACGTCGAAGTAAACACCATCATTGATCTCATAGGTGTAGCCGCGGGCCTCCAGTCGTTTCACCAGGGCGATCATCTCCGGGATGTGCTGGGTGGCCTTGCAGACGACGTGCGGGTGCAGGATGTTGAGCGCAGCGGTGTCCTCGAAAAAGAGCCGCGTGAAGTGCTCAGCAATCTCCCATGGACTGCGGCCCGTCCGCCGCGCGCCAACGACCATGCGGTCTTCGCCCTCATCGGCATCGGAGGTGAGATGGCCTACGTCGGTGATGTTCATCACCTGCCGCACTTCATAGCCCAGGTACTCGAAGGTGCGTCGGATGAAGTCGGCCATAATGTACGAGCGCATATTGCCGATGTGTGCCTGGTCGTAGACGGTGGGGCCACAGTGATACATCCCCACCTTTCCCGGTTCCACGGGGCGAAAGGTGTCCTTGCGGCGTGTCATCGTGTTGTAAATCTGGACGTTCATATGGTTGCTCTCTTCACACTCGTTCCTGGCATCAAAAAAGCCTCCCGCTTAGGGAGGCTTTGTGTAAGACGATAGACTCGTCCAGCCTGATGTCAGCACCTTCCCAAGCGGTAATAGCCCCTCTCGCAGAGGAGCTCACCACAGCGAAGGCCACAAAGGGTGCTGGCAAAAGGTTGGAAAGGCATTCCGTTTTCCTCGAAATCCAAACCCGGTTGGATACATTTTACCACAAATTGGATGTTATGGCAAGATTTGGTAGACATAAAGTAAAGACGTAAGAGGAACGAATTATAAGGCAAAGGGGGAGTGGATAGACGAGGGATGAGCACCTTGAGATTTACCTCCAAGTTTATGCACCTCACATCAGCGAAACAGGTCAGTCTCGCGCGGCCTGAGAATCTGGTGTGCCGACGCCTTTTCTCCCGGTTCGTAGGCCAATCCACGCACCAAGACGACTGGTCGTGCCTCGTCGGCCTGGCCCATCACCAGGCTGGCTGCCGCTGCAACCTGGTCGGCAAAGCCAACGGTGGTGTATTGCAGGCGAAAGCCGAACAGGTCGGGGCGGCCACGCAGGTCTTGCACCGGGACCAGCCCTGCCACGCCAATGGCCACACCCACCGTCCCCTCGCGCCAGGGACGCCCATGGCTGTCGTTGATGATGACGGCTGGGGCGGTGCCGGTCAATTCGCGCAGGCGGGTCCGCAGGCGTCGCGCCGACTCATCTGGATTGGCCGGCAGGCGTAGTACTGCGTCGGCCTCAGCGCTGACGTTAGAGTGATCCACGCCAGCGTTGGCAGAGATGAAGCCCAGGTGATGTTGCACGATGAGCACATTCTGGCTGACACGAATGACCTCAGCCGTATCCCATAGGATTACCTCTACCAGGCGCGGGTCTTTGCTGGTGACCTCGGCCAGTTCCTGTGCCTGGGGCGAGGGGGTGACGTCACGCAGACGCACGAAGCGGTCTTCGGCCTTGGAGACGATTTTCTGGGTGACGACTAGAATATCGCTGTCTTGCAGGGATAGGCCGGCTGTGTTGGCAGCGGCGGCCACTAACGCCCCCAGGTCATCGCCGGGTTTGATGAGAGGGATACCGGTAAGTGGAATAAGGGTAAGATCGTTCATTGGTTATGCCTGGGCAATGAGCAAATAGGCATCGGCCCACCAGTAAGGGTAAATCAGCTTGCGCCGCACATCGCGAAAACCGCCGGCCTCGATGTCATCCGTCCATTGTCCAATAGTCTGCTCGCAGGTGGATCGGCCGGCGCCCGATCGGAAGTAACCGAATAGTATTGGCATCAAAAAACCTTGCTTCACCCGCTCTTCGAGGGTGGGGTCCATCTTGCCTGTGTACTCGGCGATGCCGGCGACGTATTTGTCGTGAATCAACCGGATGCGTTCCGGCGAGAGGAGGGGATACATTTCAGTCTTAACGTCAAATTCAGCCATGAGCAGGATGGCGCAGCGCTCCTTTAGCCAATGAAAGAGGGGAGCCCGTTCAGTCGGGGAGAGGTTTTGCATGCTCCACGTGGCCTGGCACAGGTCCCAACGGGCCGTTGCAGGGACTTTGGCCATGAAGCTTTGGATGGTGCCGTTGAAGCCCCGTACCTCCACTTGTGGCGCGTGCCGGCCGATCTGTTCCACCGCCTTTGGCAGCAGATTGACAGCCGGTTCTACCAGGTCGAACATGGTCGGAAGCTGAAAGCGGGACCAATGCAATGCTCCCGCGATCACCTTGCCGTCGCCAGGGCCGATGTCAAGAATGGTGGCGGGGCGGTAGTCATCCCATGCCGCAGCGACGAGGCTCTCCACAGCATCGTATAGGGCTATGTTTCCCCCCCCGCGAATAAAAGCAGCGAAGGCGTCTGCATCCAGGTAAGCCCCTGTCTCGCCACCCTGGGCCACATTTGCCAACCAGCGCCCGGCCTGAGCATATAGTTCGCCCTCCCCGGCGATGGACTGGGCAGCCGCTACGGCCGCGTTCAGGTCACCCCCAGCATAATGGCGAACGGTTTGGTAGAATGTTTGCTGAGCAATCTCCATCGCCACGCTAATGCCTCGCTGCGTGAATATCTACTCCCTACTCCTCCCCAAAGGGGACCTACAGGTTACTCCCTACTCCCTGATCTATCCCCGTAATTCTGATGC
>JAHELX010000482.1 GCA_024643945.1 Anaerolineales bacterium | reverse complement strand
CTGGCCAGCGAGATGTTTGACGAAACCATTGCCCTCAGCCGCCCGATCAACAATGCGCACCTGGTAATGCTGTCGTTCAGCCATCTGGCGCATATGCAAAGCATTCAAGGACGATTGCGCCGGGCGGTGAGGACCTATCACCAGGCGATTCAGTATGCTCAGGAGAGCACATTCCCACCGTCGCCGTTGCTGGGGATGGTCCACGTCGGGTTGGGCGACGTGTTGTGCGAGTGGAACGAGCTGGAGCGCGCCCAATCGCATCTGCGGCAGGGCATTGACCTGGCGCGGCTTTGGAGCAACTGGGAGACCTTGGTCCCCGGTTACCTTTGCCTGGCGAGGCTCCAGGCCGCACGGGGCGATTGGGTGGGGGCCGCGCAGGTGTTAACCGACCTCGCCGACCGCCTGCCGCCGCTACAGTCGCCGTGGGGGATGTCGCTGATCCGCGCCCACCAGGCGCGGCTCGGAATGTGGCAAGGCGACCTGGATGCGGCAGCGGCTTGGGTGCGGCGGACCGACCTCAGCGTGGAGGGCGATCTGGCCTACCTGCGCGAGCCTGAGGCGATCATCCTGGCGCGGGTGTTGGCGGTCCTGGGCCGGCTCGACGACGCCGCGCGGCTTTTCGAGCGGTTGTTGGCGGCGGCCGAAGCCGGAGCACGCACCGGACGGGTCATCGAAGTGCTGATCGGCCAGAGCCTGGTTCTCCAGGCGCAAGGCAAGCCGGACACCGCCCTGGCGACGCTGAAGCGCACGCTGGCCCTGGCCGAGCCGGAAGGATACATGCGCGTCTTTGTTGACGAAGGCGCGGCGATGACCAGCCTGCTGGCGCAGGTCACTTCCTTTCCTGCCTACGTGACCCGGCTGCTCGCCGCGTTCCAAGGCCCAGAGGCCCGGGGTGCAGGCACGCCGGGTGCAGTTGCGCAGCCTTCCACACTGCTCGAACCGCTCAGCCAGCGTGAGCTCGAGATCCTCCGCCTGCTGGCCGCGGGACTGTCCAATCGGCAGATCGCCGAAAGGTTAGTACTTGCCGTAGGCACGGTCAAGGCGCACGTGCATACCATCTACGGCAAACTGGGCGTGCAGAGCCGCGTGCAGGCCATCGCTCGCGCCAGGGAACTGAACCTGCTGTAGCCCGAAGCAGTCTCCTTTCTCTCCCAGTTCTCCTCGACTCTCTCGCCCTCGTGTCTTCCTGTCTTGTCCCCCGAAAATTAAACCCCCGATTATATCTCCCGATAGATGACAGCCGGCCTGGTTTAGTGGTATGCTGTGGACAATTGAGGAGGTGACTCTATGTCCAGCGAATATGCCATTCAGGCTCAGGATTTGCGCAAGCACTTTGGCGACATGCAGGCCGTGTGCGGCGTCAGCTTCGGGGTACCTGTGGGAGAGATTTTTGGCCTGCTGGGGCCGAACGGCGCGGGCAAAAGCACCACCATCTCGATGCTCTCCGGTCTGCTGGCTCCCACAGACGGCGACGCCACCATCATGGGCCATTCCATCCGCAGCGAGCCGGAATCCGCTAAAGCCTCTCTCGGCGTCGTTCCACAGGACATCGCGCTCTACCCTGACCTTTCAGCCCGCGAGAACCTGATCTTCTGGGGCAAGATGTACGGCCTGCGCGGCGCGATGTTGAAAACCCGTGTGGACGAGGTGCTCGAAATCATCGGGTTGGCCGAGCGCCAAAACGACCGCGTCGGCAAGTATTCGGGCGGCATGCAGCGACGGGTCAATGTCGGCGTGGCGCTGCTCCACAAGCCGGCGGTCGTCATCATGGACGAGCCCACCGTTGGCATTGACCCGCAATCGCGCCGCCACATCCTCGACAACGTCAAGGAACTCAATCGCCAGGGCATGAGCGTGCTCTACACCACGCACTATATGGAAGAGGCCGCAGAGCTTTCGCACCACATCGCTATCATGGATATGGGCAAAGTTATCGCCTGCGGCACGCACGACGAACTCATCCAACTCGTCGGCGAGCAAACCCGCATTGACCTGACGCTCAACGCCGAGGCTGGAAAGGTGCTCCCGGCCTGGCAGACGATCGAAGGCGTTTCGCGGATTGACGCCACCGACAGCAGAGTGATCGCGCTGGTGGATGACTCCAACCGCGTCCTGCCGCGCCTCTTTGATGCCGCATCCAACGCCGGTGTGCGCATCACCTCCGTTGACATTCAGGAACCCAATCTCGAAACTGTGTTCCTGCATCTAACGGGAAGGGCGCTCAGGGATTAGCCTCAGTGGAGCGACTATGAAAACTCTAGACATTGCCTTGAAGGATATGACCCGTTCGTTCCGCAGCGTGTTTGCTATCGGGATGATGCTCGTCGCGCCTCTGATGCTCACTGGGCTGATCTACTTTGCCTTCGGCGGTATGTCGAGCGGAGCTACGACCCTGCCGGCCGTCAAAGTGGGCATCGTCAACCTGGATATGCTTCCCGCCGACACCCTGCTCGACGTGCCGATCGGCCAGAACATCCGCAACATGTTCTTTGACGATAGCGTCAAATCGTGGATCACCGCCAGCGGCTACGCCGACGCAGCCTCTGCCCGTGCCGCCGTGGATAGCCAGGAAATCGGCGTGGCCGTGATTATCCCCCAGGGATTCACCGCGCACTTGCTCGATGGTAAAAAGGATGTGCAGGTGCTCATCGTCGGCGACCCGACGCTGACCATCGGCCCGACGGTGGCTCAGAACATGGTCACAGCGCTGCTGGACGGCGTGACGGGCGGTGGCATTGCGTTGGACACCATCACGAGCCGCCAGCGCGCGAACGGCATTACCCCCGACCCGGCACAAATCCCGCACTGGATCGCCACCTACCAGACCTGGTATACCGACTTTCAGCGCAACCTGTTTCATCATCCCGACAGCGCCGCGCTAGTGATGGTCGCTCCGGCCGAGGGCAAGACTGGAACTGTCAATCCGCTGCAAGAGGTGATCGGCATGGTGATGACCGGCCAGATGATCTTTTTCGCCTTCTTCACTGGCGCGTATTCGATGATGTCCATCCTGCGCGAGGATGAGGAAGGCACGCTCGCCCGTCTTTTCACCACACCCACCAGCCACACGGCGATTCTGGCGGGCAAGTTCCTGGCCGTGTTCGTCACCGTTCTCTTGCAAGGGCTGGTGCTGATGGTTGCCGGTCGCCTGGCCTTCGGCGTGAACTGGGGCGATCCCCTCGCCGCCGCCGTTGCGCTGACGGGTCAGGTCATCGCTGCCGGCGGGCTGGGCGTGCTGATCATCGCCTTCGTCAAGAACAGCCGGCAGGCGGGGCCCGTGTTGAGCGGGGTGCTGTGCGCACTCGGCTTTCTGGGCGGCCTGATGACCGTCGCCGTCCCGAATATGCCAGCGGTCTTTAACATCATGGCCAACTTTACGCCGCAGGGCTGGGTGCTCAAAGGTTGGCGCATGGTCATGGGCGGCCAGGCGCTTGCCGATATGCTCGTGCCGTTCGTTGTGCTGGTGGCGATGGGCGCCATTATGTTCGCCGTCGGCGCAGTCAAGTTCAGAAAGCGGTTTGCACAAGGATAAGGCTATGAGAACCTTCGATCTAGCGCTCAAAGACATTTCGCAAATCCTGCGCGACAAACGCTCGCTGCTGTTCCTCGTCGCCATGCCGATTGCGTTCACGTTCTTTATGGGGTTCGCATATCGCGGCGCTAGCGGCAGCGAAAACGCGGACCATCGCATCCCGTTGGCGGTTGTGGACCCGCAGCCGGATGGTGTGCTTAACCGGATGCTCTACGCCAGGCTGGATGCATCAGACGCAGTGAAACCCATACCGATGAGTGAACCCGACGCGATGGAAGCCCTGCGCAAGGGCGAGGTCGCCGGGGTGTTGGTTGTCCCTGCCGGGTTCAGCGAACAGGATGCAGCGGGTGGAGCGATCCCTCAACTGAAACTTGTCGCCGAGGCAACCTCCACGCAGGCGCAGTCGCTCTACCAGTGGCTGCGCATCCCTGTGTCCCAGTTGATGAGCGCACTGGAGATCAGCCGCGAGACGGCGGACATCGTGGGGGCGCAGGCGCGCATCGAACCGTCTGCAGAGCAGAGCGCCGCGCTCGAACTGGCCTGGAGTGAATGGGAGGCCAACGCGCACCAGAGCCTGGTGCGCGTGGAGCGGGCAGTGGCGCAGGACCCGAGGCGGATGAGTAGCTCCGACCCGTATGGCGGCAACCCGTATAACCAATCGTCGCCGGGCATCCTGGTGATGTTCGCCATGTTCGGGTTGGTGACGTCGGCGCAGATCCTGGTGCAGGAGCGCAAGACGCGCACCCTGCAGCGGCTGATGACCACGGCAATCAAACCCTGGGAAATCGTGGCCGGGCATATGCTGGCGATGTTCGCGATTGTCTTTCTGCAGACGCTGCTGTTGGTGGTGTTCGGGCAACTGGCGCTGGACGTGGATTACGTGCGCCAACCGCTCGGCGTGCTGCTGGTGGCGGTGGCTATGGGGCTATGGGTGGCGGCGGTGGGGCTGCTGATCGGCGTGCTGGCGAAAGCCGAAGAGCAGGTGATCCTGTTCTCGCTGATCGCCATGTTCCTTTTCTCGGCGCTTGGCGGGACGTGGTTCCCGCTGGAAGGCACTGGGAAGGCTTTCGCTACGCTGGGCAGGTTGACGCCATCAGCCTGGGCGATGAGCGGGTTCCAGAATATCTTGATTCGAGGGTTGGGGTTAGAATCGGTGTGGCTGCCCACGGCCATTCTGCTGGCGTATGCGCTGATTTTCTTCGCCGTGGCCGCGTGGCAGTTCAGGAAGGGCGTGTGATGGCTATGTCGCAGGCAACTTATCGCATCCGCGTCAAAGGCCACCTGCCGTCTGAATGGTCCGAGTGGTTTGACAATATGACCATCACGCTTGAGCCGAACGGCAATACGATTCTTTCGGGCCCGGTGGTGGATCAACCCGCGCTGTACGGCCTGCTGGTCAAAGTGCGCGACCTGGGATTGACGCTGATCTCGGTGGATCGGGTTGAGGATGACAACTCACCTGGAGACAGCATAGTGTAAGTTAAGGAAAGAGCCGAAAGGCATAGAAAGGAAGGAATGAAAATGAACGACCAAAATCAAAAACCAATCACCGATCCTGACGCGCCGGCAAGCTCGCAGTCAACTCTGTCTTCTGGCCCGTCGAACCCGGCCGAGAGTTCGCCGGGGAGCCAGGCCTCGGACGCTCCAGCGAACACGCCTCCCCCC
>JAHELX010000481.1 GCA_024643945.1 Anaerolineales bacterium | reverse complement strand
GGGCCAGGGAGCCAGGGTGGGCTATCGTCACTGGCTTGAGGTAGCCCGTCGCTACCGTCCCTATCTGTTGACCGAACCCGAGGAGAGAATCCTGGCAGAGAAGGAAGTCACCGGCCGCAATGCCTGGATGCGTTTCTTCGATGAGGTACACGGCGCAGCCCGCTACGAATTTGACGGCGAGATGTTACCCCAGCAGACCATCCTCGCCAGACTATACAATCCGGACCGCTCTGTGCGTCAACGTGCTGCCGCGGCGGTCACTGCCGGCTTAAGGAACCTCAGCCGCATTACAACCTATGTTTTCAACAATATCCTGGCCGATAAGGCCTCTGATGACCAGTTGCGTGGTTACCCTAGCTGGATCGCTGCCCGCAATATGGACAACGAAGTAGACGATGATACCGTAGAGGCGCTGGTTAATGCTGTCACATCTCGCTACGACGTCGTGGCTCGCTATTACCGGCTCAAGCGTCGCCTCCTTGGTCTCGACGAACTCTTTGATTATGACCGCTATGCACCTTTGCCGGCCGCCGATCGTCATTACACCTGGTACCAAAGCCGCGATATTGTTCTGAATTCATACGCCCAGTTCCACCCTCGTATGGCCGAGATCGCCAAGATTTTCTTTGAAAAACGGTGGATTGACGCCGCAGTGCGTCCTGGCAAACGAGGCGGGGCCTTTTGCCACGGCACCGTGCCGTCGCTGCATCCCTATGTCTTGGTTAACTACGAGGCCACGCCCCGTGACGTGATGACCCTGGCCCATGAACTCGGCCACGGAGTCCACCAGACGCTGGCCGGCCCCCAAGGTTTGTTGCAAGCCAGCACGCCCTTGACCACCGCCGAGACCGCCTCAGTCTTCGGCGAGATGCTTGTCTTTCAGGCTCTTATGTCACGCGAGACCAACCCCGAAGTGCGGCTGGCGATGCTGGTCGGCAAGCTCGAAAATTCGTTCGCGACGGTCTTCCGCCAAATAGCCATGAATCGTTTTGAAGAGACAATCCACACCGCACGCCGCACTGAGGGCGAATTGACCTCCCAACGTTTCAACGAGCTGTGGCTTGAGACGCAGCGCGCCATGTTTATGGACAGTGTCACGATGACCGAGGATTATGGCATCTGGTGGAGCTACATCCCACATTTCCTCCATACCCCTGGCTACGTCTACGCCTACGCCTTCGGTGAGCTGCTTGTCTTAGCCTTATACGCCCGGTATCAGGAAGTAGGATCCGACTTCTCCGATGCCTACCTGGATATGCTCGCCGCCGGGGGCTCAGACTGGCCCCACGAGCTCGTCAAGCCTTTGGGCGTTGACTTGACCGATCTCAACTTCTGGCACAAAGGGCTCCAAATGCTCGACGACATGGTGACCGAAGCAGAAGAACTGGCTGCATAGATGACGAAGTAGCGTGCGAGTGTAGGACAAGCTGTTAGCTTGTCCGGCGGCAGGAACAAGCTAACAGCTCGTGCTACGAGACGCATCTTCTCAAAAAGTAGGGGCAAACCCTTCCCCAAGGGGGACCTATCGGTGCGGTTGCCCCTACTTTTGAGAAGATATGTCCTACGAGACGATTCTCAGACGACGTCTACGATATCTCGCCCGTAATGTTTGGCGCAAAATCTGTCAGGAACGCGGTTGGAATACGGATGGGGCGTTCCGTCTTAACGTCGACCCATACCCACAGCGTACGCGCTCGCGCCAGCAATGCACCATCGCTGACGCGCGTGATAGTGAAGTGACGGATGGCGGTAGCGCGCTTCACGTTGGAGACCCACGTGGCCAGTTCCAGTTCGTCATCCAACACGGCCGGCTGCCGATACTCAATCTGGTGCCGCCGCGCCACTACCGCGAACCCTTCGGCCCACATACGCGCCAGCGGCCAATTGTGGGCCGCTGCCACTTGCACCGCGCAGTCTTCCATGTAAGCCAGATACACGGCGTTGTTCACATGTTGTGCCGGGTCAATGTCCCGCCACTCGACCCGGCGCCGCAGCCGAAATACGCCAGGCGGAGGAGGTGGCGCCAAGGGAAAGCGTGGGCGCGGCGGAGGTGGCTCTGGTGGGCCTTCAGGAAAGAAGGCGGCTATCATTTCTGGGGGGATGGGAACAGGTCGCCCACTGGCACTATCCAGGTATGCCCAATCCGTATGGGCGTGCGCCGCCAATTCACCCGGCCCGGCCAGCCGGATCTCGTAGGCCCGGCGTGACCGAACACGCCGGAAGTCGACTACCCATGTTTTCACCTGCGCCCTGTCCCCATAGTGCAGCGGGTGCAGATACTCGATATCTGTCTCGCGCACCAGCCAATGGCGGCCCATGGCTGCATAGCGGGCCATGTCATAGCCAGCCGCCGCCGATGCTTCAAAGGCAGCCTCTTGCATGTAACGCAGATAGCTGGTATGATTCACGTGCCCATAGGCATCACACTCGTAATGGCGCACTCGGAATGTCCACACGTGGGTCAAAGGCATACGGCACTCCTTGATTCCGCTTATGATAACCTGAGATGAAGAAATATCTCATCGCCATA
Source organism: Anaerolineales bacterium (assembly GCA_024643945.1). The sequence goes on along the minus strand of JAHELX010000481.1, from coordinate 2,682 downwards.
ATCTTCTTGGCTTCCACTGCCTCGTTGGCCGCCTGCTCCCGGCCGGGTGAACTCCCTCCCGAAGCGAGGGGCACCCCTTTATCCGAAAGCCTTGAGCCGGACTATAGCCAAATCGTGGTCAGCCCGGGCGAGCTCCCTCCCGAAGCAACAGATACCCCTTCGCCCAACAGCTCTCTGCCGGCGCTCACTGCCACTACTCCCCTCAGTGGGGAACCCCTGGCCGTTCCCGAGCCAGACATCCCCGCCATTGTGGACGAGCTCGACTTCGGCATACCGGTCGGCAATGGAGTCCAGCCCGACCGGGTGGCTGTCGACAGCCAGCGCCGCCACGTTTATACCCTGAACTACGGGGTATCAGCCCTTAAAGAAGGCAACACGATCAGCGTGCTGGATCTTGAAACTGGGAAGATCGCGGCTTTGCTCAAACTGCACAATATGGGCGAATCGGATTTCTCTCCCCCCGATCCCCTGGACTTGCAAGTCGACCCCTATCGTCCCCGCCTCTACGCCGTGTGGGGTAACCGCTACGGGGATGTCGCCGGCACCGCCCTGACTATCATTGACATTGACACCCTGGCCATCATAGATACATTGCCCGGCGTTGAGGCCATCGCTCCCGGCCCCGACCGCCTCTACCTGGCCAACGACACGCGTCTGTGGACCGTGGACCCGGACTCATTAGTCGAGCTTGAAGCGCATAACCTCGATCCCCGCGAGCTTAACCTGCCACTTCTGCTTAATCCCCGCGCCAACCGTCTTTACCTGGGGCGAGGCTATCCCTCGTCGCTGGAAGTTTTCGAAGCCGACTCGCTGACACTTGTGGATAGCTACCCCATTGCCGGCAGGTTGGTCAACGCTGTGGTTGACGCAGATGGTGAGCGTCTTTTTATCCTGGAGAGTGACGGAGAGCAAGTTGTCCTGCGCGCGATGAACGCCGATAGCCATCCCCTGGCTGACCCGGCTCCTGTCCCTATAACAGAGCGCGTGTACAGTGATCTTCCCCTGGCCTTCGACGGGCAGATCCTATACGTGGCCGGAGGTGATTATGTATCGTACCAGTTGCAGGCCTTTGCATTGCCAGATTTGTCGCTACTGGATAGCTTCCCCGTCCCCAATTGGCCTGATGACCTGGCCATTGATTCTGACACGGGTCTCCTTTACGCCGTTTATCACTCGCCCAGCAGCTACGTTCTGACGATTGACCCCGCCACTGGCTCGGCTGAGCCCATCTATACCGCCTTGACCGTCGCCGATGCCCTGGCCGACCCTGCGACGGGCCGTCTGTACGTGCTGGATGATGCCGGCACACTGCGCGTGCTGAGCCTGGCCGGCTACAAGCAAACCGCTCGCGTTGAGACTGGCTTCAACCCTTTACCTGGCTACTATGATAGCTACGGCCAGCTATCCCTCGACCCCAGCCGGAATCGCCTCTACATTGACGGCGACCCGCTGCGGATTATGGATACCGGCTCGCTTCAGATGATAGCTCACCCGGATGTAGGTGGCCAGGTGACTCCTGATCCCACCAGCGATCGGGTCTATCTTACACCTCCTTGCCAATGCCGGTTGGAACAGTGTAACACTCTCATCCTCAGCGCCGAAACGCTGACTGGCACGGAGACCCTATTCGCGCCGGAAGATCCTTTCACCGCCCCATGCGTGGTGTCCACCAGCCTCGACCCCGATAACCAACTGCTATACGCCCAGATTTACAATGGCACGCCAGGTTCCAATAGTGGCGATTATTTCTCTGTCTTTGACGTCTCCGGCCCACCAGAAGAACTGTACACTGACTTTCAGATCAGCTACGGTGACCTGGCCTTCGACCCTCTTCGCCAGCGCGCTTTTATGCCGCGCTACCGTATGAACCGCGCGTTCATCGACCGCTTCGAGGCCCGGGGCCGCACCATTATCCAAACTCTGGAGTTGGTTGGTGCCTATGGTCAGCTAGCTTACGACCCGCCTCACGACCGCCTCTATGCTGTGCAGGATGGTGCCCTGCAGGTCTTTGACGGAGACCTGGCTTTGCTGGCCGAAATCAGCCTGCCCGGCGAGTTTGACTTGCTCACCTTTGATCCCCCAGGTCAACGCCTTTACCTGAGGGGCCCTGACGGCAACGTATTGGTGGTGGCGACTGGCGGCGGGCAACTTGAGCCTCCACCTCCTGCCGTTCCCACCACCGACCAACCCCAGGTCCAGCGCCTCCTCGTCGCTCGTGACGGTACACTTTTCCGCGTCTACGACTGGCGGCTTTATCGTTCGGATGACGGCGGCCAGGCCTGGCATCTGCTGGGACAGGGCCTGCCCCGCAGAGCGGTCGGTGCTCTGGCCATTTCACCCAATTACGAAAAAGATTACACCCTGCTGGCCGGGCTGGGGGCCATGGGACGTGCCGGCGGGCTTTACCGCTCTACCGATGGCGGCGACACCTGGCACCCCACCACCCGCGGCCTGACCGACATAGGCATCTCGGAAATCCTCTTTTCGCCCACCTTTGACCGTGACCAAACCATTTTCTTGACCACGCTGGACCAGGGGCTCTTCCGCTCCACAGACGGCGGAGACACCTGGGTTCCTCTGGCCGGCCGCTATGCCACCGACTTGTTTGATCGGGAAGTCTCCCATCTGGCCATCTCCCCCACCTTTGCCGACGATGGTTTGATCATCATCACTTATCGCAAC
>JAHELX010000480.1 GCA_024643945.1 Anaerolineales bacterium | reverse complement strand
CGATTAGAGGCAGCCGGCCTGATCAAGGCGATCATTACTCAAAACATAGATGGCTTGCACCAAAGGGCTGGCTCACAACAGGTACACGAAGTGCATGGTCACGTACGCGAGGCCACCTGCGTGCGTTGCTACCGGACCGTGCCTGCCGATAGCTTGATTGAGAAGTTCGTCGAAGATGGCCAGGTGCCTCGTTGCACGTGTGGCGGGTTGTTGAAACCCAACGTCATTCTCTATGGCGAACAACTGCCATTGCAAGTGCTGACCGCCGCCCGAAAAGATACCAATGCCTGTGATCTGATGCTCGTTGCCGGCTCGTCGTTGGAGGTGGAGCCAGTCGCTGACTTGCCCCTGGTGGCCCTTGGTCACGATGCCAGGCTTATCATTGTCAACTACCAGCCCACTTACCTGGATGACCGGGCCGACGTAGTCATCCACGATGACGTAGCCGAAATATTGCCTCGTATTGCCGATATGGCACTTAATCGCTAGATAAATCTCAAACTCGCATCTATAGATTGGAGGGTTATCCGTACATGAAACCTGTCGAAGCTCGTGGCCTGTTTCCTACTACTCAAACCCACGCCTTCCTCAACCACGCCGCCGTGGCCCCGTTTTCAAAGCCGGTGGCCGAGGCCATGCAGCAGAGCATTGCCTGGCGGCTGGACTTAGGCCCCATGAGTTCTATGGAAGAAGAGGATCAGCCGACGACTCACGCACGTCGTAGCGTAGCGCGACTTATCGGCGCCAATGAAGCCGAAATTTGCCTGACGCGCAATACATCTCATGGACTCAACGTTGTGGCCGCTGGCCTGCCGTGGCAACCTGGCGACAATCTGATCACGGCCGAGACAGAATTCCCGGCCAATGTATATCCCTGGAAGAACCTGGAGCGAAAGGGAGTAAAAGTGCGATTCGCCCCGGCGCGGGATAATCGTATTCTGGTGGACGACGTGGCCGCACTGATAGACGACCATACCCGGCTGGTGACCGTCAGCTTTGTGGAGTTTGCTACCGGCTTCCGCAATGATCTGGTCGCCCTGGCTGACCTGTGTCACGCGCACGACGTGCTGCTGTGTGTGGATGGCATCCAGGGCGTGGGTGCGCTGCCCCTCGACGTGGGTCAGGTACCCCTCGACTTTTTGGCCGTTGGCGGGCCCAAGTGGCTGATGGGTCCCATCGGCACCGGGTTCCTCTTTATCCGCCGCAGCCATATCCTCGGGTTGGATCCGGCTATGGCCGGTTGGTTGGGGACGACCGACGTGCACGAGTACTTTCGTTATGACCTCCCCTGGCGTGACGACGCTCGTCGCTTTGAGGAAGGATCGTTGAATTCGGTAGGGGCGGCGGGGCTGGATGCGGCCATCAAGTTGTTGCTTTCGGTGGGACTGGATACCATCGAGCAGCGCATTATGGCCCTCACCGACCAACTCATTCAAGGACTCAGGGAGTGTGGCTACCAGGTCATCACCCCCGTCCAGCATTGGCCTGAACGTTCGGGGATCGTCTCGTTTCAGCACCGGCAACATGATCCGGCCCAACTGGAGCAGCGGCTGATCGAGGCGAACGTCGTTATCTCGCGTCGAGGGTCGCTTATTCGGGTGTCGCCTCATTTTTATAACAACGAGGATGACATTGATCGCTTGCTGTCGGCATTGCCGTGAGTGGGGCAGCCTTCCCAGGCTGCCCCACTCTGCCTGTGACTCTGTGGTTTGAGCCAGTGGTGGTATAATGTGGTCACAAAACAGAACTACGCTCAGAATTTAATTCTATGTTAAAGGAGTTCCGTTTTGGACACAATCCTCGAATCGAAGACGAAAACCGTCGTCATTGGTCCTGACCGGCCATTCGTCATCATCGGTGAGCGTATTAACCCGACCGGCCGCAAGCTGCTCGCGACTGAGATGGCCGCTGGGAATTACGATCGTGTGCGCAACGATGCCATAGCCCAGGTAGAGGCGGGGGCTCACATGCTGGACGTAAACGCCGGCATCCCCATGGCCGACGAACCGGCGATCTTGGCCGAGGCGATTCAGATTGTCCAGTCCATGGTCGATGTGCCCATCTCTATCGACTCGTCCATTGTAGCTGCGCTCGAGGCTGGGCTGTCCGTCGTCGAAGGCAAACCATTGGTTAACTCGGTAACCGGAGAAGAGGAACGTCTGGAGCAGGTCTTGCCGCTGATAAAGAAGTACGGGGCAGCCGTCATTGGCATCTCTAACGACGAGACCGGCATCTCGCATGACCCGGACCTGCGCTTCGCGGTCGCCAAGAAGATCGTTGAGCGGGCGATGGACTACGGCATTCCCAAAGCCGATGTGCTGATTGATCCCCTGGTGATACCGGCTGGCGCGGTACAAGGTGCGGGATGGGTCACGATGCAAACTACGCGCCGTGTACGGGAGGAACTGGGCGTCAATACTATCTGTGGTGCCAGCAATGTCTCGTTTGGGCTACCGGGGCGCCAGGCGCTCAATGGTACCTTCCTGGCGATGATGATCGCCAATGGCCTGACGGCGGCCATCACCAATCCTATCGAGCCAGAGATCAAACAGGCCATTCTGGCTGCGGACCTCTTTATGGGCCACGACGAAAATTGCGTGGCGTGGATCACTGCCGCCCGTGCGCTGGAACCCAGGGGTGATAGGAGCAGCGAGCGCGCAGCGCGCCAGCAGCGGCGGGAAGGACGGCGTGCCCGACGTGGATAGCCCGACTGAGCTGGATGTAACAGATACATTAAAGCGGGCGATTGCCGCCGCCAAGGCAGGACGCAAAGCAGAGGCGCGCCGCCTGCTAGAGATGGTGCTCGATGCCGACGAGCGGAACGAGCGAGCCTGGCTTTGGTTGAGTGATGTGGTAGAGAGTGATGAAGAGCGCATCGTCTGCCTGGAAAATGTGTTGACGATCAAGCCCGATAACGAGGTGGCACGCAAAGGGCTGGCGCTGCTACGGGCAGCCCCGGCGGTTGATCCATCTTCTTCGCCCAATGCTGCCCAAAGAGAAATGCAAGGGCCCTCCCCCGTTGCTGAGGCGCTCGAGCCATCAGCCACGGGGCCAGCGCCGGGGGCTGAGTCGCCTGCCGGAGACTCGCCGTCAGGTGCTCCACCTGTGGCTGACAACCGGGCCTTCATCGTCATCACTGTTGTCCTGGCACTGATGCTAATTTGCACTGTGCTCAGCGTCCTCGCCTATGTGCTATTGTCACCCCTGGGATAAATAGAATATACTTCACTGCTGACTTTCCAGGTGCGTTGCCCTTCTTGGGTGAACGGAAATCCATGCAGTCGACACGAATGTGTCCAGTAGTGCATCGAGATGTGGAGGTGTTACGATGCAAACCTATGAGATTCCGCTGGTCCCTGGTCCTGTGGCGGTGCTTCAGGAGGTGATGGCTGCTTACCAGGTAGACTACGGTTCAGCCGATCTGGAGCCGGAATTTCTCAAGCTCTATGCAGACACGCAGACTCAGCTCCAGCAGATTATGGGTACCGACAACCAGATCGTGCTGATGAGTGGTGAGGGGATGGTTGCTTTGTGGGGGGCATTGAAAAGCTCACTGCAGCCGGGAGACAGAGTGCTGGCCGTTGCCACCGGGGTCTTTGGCTACGGCATCGGCGACATGGCGCGTGCCATCGGTGCCGAGGTGGAAACAGTCGGCTTTGACTACGATCAAGCGGCGACCGACCTGGGCCGGGTGCAAGACGCCATCCGCCGCTTCCGTCCAAAAATGGTCACTCTGGTCCACTGTGAGACGCCTTCAGGCATTATGAACCCGGCAGCCGAGGTAGGCGCGCTGGTGCGACAATACGAGGTACCTCTTTACTATGTGGATGCTGTCTCTAGCATGGGGGGCACACCGGTGCACGCCGACGAGTGGCGGATTGATCTGTGCCTGGGGGGCACGCAAAAGGTCTTCTCTTCTTTGCCCGACTTGGGCATTGTGGCCGTCAGCGAGCGGGCGTGGAAGGTGGTCGAGGCGGTAGGCTACCCAGGCTACGACGCGCTGGCCCCCTTCCGCACTGCTCTGACCGATGCCTACTTCCCCTATACCCCCAATTGGCATGCCATCGCTGGCTTGCACACTGCCTGCGGCTTGCTGTTAGACGAGGGTCTAGAAGCTGCGTTCATTCGTCACAAGAAAGCTGCTGCTTATTGCCAGCAGCGGGTGCTGGCCATGGGCCTCTCCCTCTTCCCGCGGGATCAGGCAACGTCGGCTCCCACAGTGACAGCCGTGAAAGTGCCCGAAGGGGTGGGATGGAACCAATTGGATGCTGCCCTGCGCCGTCGGGGTATGGTCGTCGGCGGATCGTATGGCCCGTTGGCGGGAAAGGTCTTTCGCATTGGCCATATGGGCACCCAGGCCAACATAGATCTTCTGGCGCGGGGGATGGATGCGCTGCAGGATGCGCTGCAGGAGCTAGGATTGTAATAGGTATCAACTCTTATCCGGTTCGTCCACCAGGTCCAGAATGGACGGCCCCCCTCCGTGCTCATGGCAGTGGCCACAGCCGATGGCTGGGTGCTCCACCTCCAAGAAGTATTCGCTGCACCAGCCGGTGACTTCCACTCGTTGCACCAGGCCCAATAGTCGCTTGCTGACGTGCGCGTCGAGGACCAAGTGAGGGCAGGCATTGGCCCGCAAGATGTCCGGCACGGGACAGGTCTGGCACAAGCCGGGAGTCCAGGGAGGCGACTCCCGGTTGCGTTCGATTAGCCGGCACGTCTGAGTATTGCGCCCCCGGTAGAAGTCCTCGTAATAGTAATGGCATTCTTTGCCGGCAGGTGTCCGCATCATTTTCCCCCTATTTCTACTTTCACAACAAGGGCGCAGCACGCTGCGCCCTTGCTTTTGCTGTCACTTCCGAACTGCGTCATACTCGAGTCAAATAGCTCCCGTCGCGCGTGTCAATGCGGATTACATCGCCCACCTCGACGAAGAGAGGCGTCTCCACCTTGAGCCCGGTGGAGACGGTCACCTCTTTGGTTGCCCCCTGGGCTGTGTCGCCGGCGAAGCCGGGTTCGGCGTCTACCACTTCCAATTCGACTGTCACCGGGACATCAACATCAATTGCTTCCCCTTCGTAAGTCAACAACGATAGGGTCATGCTATCAGTCAGGTAACTGATGGCATCTCCCAAAATTTCGGCCGAGAGCACGGGCTGTTCGTAGGTTTCGGTGTCCATAAAGTGGTACAAGTTGCCGTCGCTGTAGAGGTAT
>JAHELX010000479.1 GCA_024643945.1 Anaerolineales bacterium | reverse complement strand
GAGAATCGCTGGTTCATCTTTTTCTCCTTCATTCGTTTTTCAAAATCATGGTTACACTACCAAACCCCGCTACTACTCATAGGCCAGTGCTTCATGCACGCTGACTTGCGCCGCCCGCAGCGCTGGCCAGAGGCTTGCCAGAGCCGAGAGCACGGCCACGATCAACAGCCAGAGCATCATCCCCCCTGCCGAGTAGACGAAATCGAGCGGCATTTCAAGCACGCTTTCTCCGACCAGGTTACTGAACAGATGCGCGCCCGGGTAACTGAGCGGCACGGCCAGCAACCAGGACAGCGTCCCGACTAGCACCCCTTCTACGACGAACATACCGGCGATAGCGAGTGAGGAAGCGCCTATGGAACGCATCACACCGATCTCGCGCTTGCGCTCGACCACATTGATGGACATCGTACTCATCAACCCGATGCTGCCCACGACTGCCGTCAGGATGACCATCGTCAACAGAAGAGAAGTGAGTATACCAAACGAGGCCTGGCTCTCCTCCAACTGCTTGCTGACACTCCAGGCGTCGACCACTTCGATGCGCTGAGCAGCGAAAGTATCGATCAGTGCCTGAATCAATTGTTGCTGAGATTCGAGACCGTCATTCTCCGACAGTACTTTCACACTCTCGCCCCGGCCAAAAGTGCCAGCTTCTCGCCCTAAGATATCAAGCGGGACGAAGAAATTATCAGAGACGTTGTCAACACTTAGATACAACCCGACTACAGTCCACTCGGATTCCTCATCCCTGATTCTCAACGTGACCTCATCGCCAACCTGGATGCCTTCCTTTTCGGCGAGTCGCAGGGTGAAAACAAGGGCGTTACCATCATCAGGGCGCAAGCTGCGGCCACTGACGATATTCGGCTTGAATATCTCCGAATCAGACGGCACCCCCGTCAGGCGAACCGGATGCTCCTCGCTATTCTGTCGATTGCGCTCAGGCTCAGTCGTCAGTAAAAGCGTTGCCTCCTGCTGGTTCCATACTTCTACTCGGGTGACGCCCGGCCTGCTCTCAGCTATTTCGATTATGCGCGATACGCGACGTGGGCGATCCAGTTCTATGGCTACATCCTCGCCCAATGAGAAATTGTTGGCGATGGTGCTGTTAAAAGAGGCGTTTGTGCTTAGGACCATCGTAAACACTGCACCACTCAGCGTAAGCGTGGCCAACGTCAGTGCGACACGCGCTTTGCGACGGAACGCATTGCGTAGGCTGACAGCCATCAAGCGCGGCAGGCAACGAATCTGCCCGATTAGCCGGTCGAGCCAGCTATGTCCAAACCGGCTTCCAATTCCATAGGTGCCGATGGCCTCGCGCACCGTGATGCGCGCACCGCCCAGCACCGGTATCAGCGCCGCCAGAACAGGCATAGTCATGCCCACCACGACCTGGATGCCTAGCGCGGTCGGCTCGACCTGGAGCGTGCCGGCTTCGACATTGAGCATATCCAGTAGCCAGGCCGCTACCATGTGAACGCCGAGCACATCCAGCGGCACAGCCAGCAGCAGAGCCAGTCCGCCGTAGATCAGGGCCATCGCCAGGTAGACAAGCGCCACTCGGCCAAAGGTCGCGCCGATGGCCTTCATCACACCGATCTGCCACACCTGTTGGGCAATGATGGCGTTCATCGTGTTGACGATCAGAAAAGCACTCATCCCCAGTGAAAGGATGCCCATCACCATCAGGATGATCATCACTGCGTCGACTATATCCTGCACCCAATGTTCGTTGGGGTCGTTGATTTGGTACCCAGCGACGGAAGATCCAATGCGCTCCAACCGGTCTTCAATCCGTTCTGCTGTCTCCTGGGCGGCTTCGTGGCTGTACGACTCCAAGAGGACATTGAGTCGGTTGAAGTCTTCCCCCTGCTCGTAGTCGGCCAACCAGGCCACAGTCTCCGGCGTGGCAAAGAACATTGCATCACCCCCCCATTCAGGAGGGAGCACGACTGGCGCGCGCACGATTCCTACAACAGGCACGACGCGCTCACGCTGCCCAAACTCGACGAGTATGCTCGTGCCGACGGGGATGCCGAAATATCGTGAGGACAGACGTTCTATGCCCAACATGTGCTTCGTAGGCGGGCGGTTTGTCCGATCGTCCGGCCAGCGGCCATTCTGCAATCGAAGTAAATTCACCCGCTGTGCATCGTACTCAGCGCGGGCGATGAGATCCGCATCGCGCCAGTCCTCTTCGCCTGCCAGTTTCCAGCGGAAGGAGGTGGCCGTCTCGCCTTCTGTGTCGGCAACACCGGGCTCACGCTGTATCGCGTCAACGATGTCCGGGCTGAACGGCCCGCCCCAGAAAGTGATGTGCGCCGGGACTGTTTCCTGGTGAGATTCCATGATCCGGGTGTGCAGCACGCCGGAGAGTCCGAAGACCAGCCCCAGCGCGAAGACTCCCACGGCAGTGGAGAGCACCGTCAGCATGGTGCGCGCCTTGTTATGCGCCAAGTCACGCCAGACTTTATTCCAGATCACCCCCATCATCAGTGCCTACCGTTGCCACCATTGTTCTTATCGCGATGAATACGCCCGTTGAGAAGGTGAAGCACCCGCCCCATGCGCGCGCTCAGGCCCAGGTCGTGGGTGACGATCACCAATGTCTTGCCCTGGTCCACCAGCCGCTCGAATAGCAAGAAGACGTCATTGGCGGTGGCCGAATCCAGATTGCCCGTGGGCTCGTCACCGACGATGACGGGCGGATCATTGGCCAGCGCCCGCGCGATGGCTGCCCGCTGCTGTTGCCCTCCGCTGAGCGCGCTGGGCAACTTGTGCGCCTGGTCGGCGATGCCCATCTGCTCCAGCAGGTGCATCGCCCGATCCTTGCGCTCCTGTCGCTGGTAGACACCGCAGAAGTCCATCGGCAGTATCACGTTCTCCAGGGCCGTCAGCGTGGGCAGTAACTGGAAGAACTGGAAGATGACGCCGACGTTTCGCCCCCGCCAGCGAGCCAACTGGTTCTCGTTCAGTGTGTGGACGGCCTCGCCGCCGACGTACACCTCACCGCTGGTGGGCCGGTCAATCCCGGTAATCATGTTCAGCATCGTCGACTTGCCGGAGCCCGAGGGCCCTACCACGCCGACGAATTCGCCCTCGCGTACCTGCAGCGAGATATCCCGGAGGACGGTCATACCTCCCGCGTCAGTCTCGTACGTCTTGACCACGTCCCGCAGGTCTATCAGAGGGTGGCTGTTGATATGCTGATCTCGCGTTGCAAGCACGGTATTTTCTCTTCCTCAATCTCCGAACCAATGGCGATTCTGCCTCTCTACGATACCACCCTCCTGGTTGAGCTGCCTATCCATCGGCTAACAACTGGCTATCAGATTTCCATCTGTCACAGTAGCTCCACCGGTAATAAAAAAGGCCGTGAAACGTGAGATGAACTCACGTTTCACGGCCTGCCACAAGCCGGAATTTATCGGACGTGCCGCTCGCAGACCTGGCGGAAATAGTCTAGCCCGGAACAGCCAAGGCTGCCAGAGGGACGATGACGCTCCACGCAGCAGCTATGAAGCCCAGCACCCACCCCAGGGGGCGACTCAGGCGGCGCGAGAAGTCAGCATGGCCCGCCAGCCAGACGGTCAGAAACACCGGACCGATAATCAACAGCAGTTCCAGGGGCCAGAGAAAGAGCCAGTGCTCCCAATTGCCGGAAAGTGCGAAATAGGAAAAGAGAAGACCATTGCCCAGAATGATACCCACCGGGATTAGCATCCAGATAGAAGCCACGGTGGCCATGATGATGCACAGCCCCAGGCTGACCAGGAACAGTTCCATCGGCCAGCCCTTCTCGAAGATCGCCCACCAACCCGTCAGGCTGGCTACCGACACGGCTACCAGGTTAACGATAACCGCAAGCCCTGACATAAACCCTATCTCGCCTAATACTGCCCTGTCCACCCCCCTGCCGGCTGAGGGCTCTCCCGGTTCAGCGGACACGGCGTGCGGTTGTTTTGTTGTCCCATGTTGGGGCGTCTTACCCACGATCAACTGGCCGAGGGCGCCCATCGCTCCTAGCAGTCGCCTACCCACCCCCTTGCTTGCCTGCTGCCTCTCTGCACGCTCGGCGGCCAGGCGCTGGCCCAACGTGGTGTCGGTATCTTCGGTGGCGAACTGAGCATCCGCGATCTTCTCCCGGGCCGTGCCGGAGAAGATGGCCACCGATTCGGAAGGCGCTTCTGCCGTGGTAAAGGAGAACGGCAGCGAAATGCGATCCGGCAGCTCGATACCTGCCTCCTCGGCTGCCTCACGTAGCGCCTGGGCCATCTCCTCGGCGCTGCGGTAGCGATCCTCCGGGCGTTTAGCCAGCGCCTTCAGCACGATCCGTTCAAACGGTTCAGGTATGGCCGGGTTGATCTGGCGCGGCAAGGGTAGTGGATCGTTGAGATGCTTCATCAAGACGGCCAGCGGAGTGTCTGCGTCGAAAGGCGTGCGTTGAGTCAGCATCTCGTAGAGCACAATGCCCAGCGAGTAGATGTCGCTGCGGGCGTCGCTGTGTCCTTCCAAACCTTGCTCCGGGGCCATATAGCTCAAGGTACCCATTAAGGCACCGATGGCAGTATAATGGGTACCACCCACGATGTGCGCGATGCCAAAATCAGTGATTACAGCCTGGCCGCGCCTGGTCAACAAGATGTTGGTGGACTTCACGTCGCGGTGGATCATACCCTCGCTGTGGGCGTAGGCCAGCCCATCCAGCACATCAAGGGAGATACGCACTGTGTCACCCAACAGCATCTGCTCGCCCCGCGTACGGTAATCATTCAGGCGTGCTTTGAGCGTGTCACCTTCCAGCAACTCCATCACCATATAGGAGACGTCGTCCTGGACTTCAAAATCAAAGACCTGAACGATGTTAGCATGACGCAACGCGGCTACCGCCTGCGCCTCGCGCCGGAAGCGGGCCAGGAACTCTTTCTCTTCCACCAGGTCAGAGCGCAAGACTTTGATCGCCACGTAGCGATCAAGTTGGGGGTGGTAGGCCCGATAGACGCGGGCCATGCCGCCCCGTCCCAGCGGCTCCAGCACTCGATATTTGCCGAGCGTCTGTCCTTCCAGAGATAGTGCCATTTCACCTCCTGCTTGGCGCGGCGTAACATGGAAACGTGATGCGTCAAACGTAAAACGTGAAACGTGAAACGTAAAACGTGAGGAGCTTGTCACAGATCACGTTTTACGTTTCACGTTTCACGTTTTCACTTCC
>JAHELX010000478.1 GCA_024643945.1 Anaerolineales bacterium | reverse complement strand
CTCATCACTCCAGCAATCATCTGCATGCTGCCAGGCCACCCCCGGCGAGTCCGGGGACATGGTCGCCCCTGAACGCCCTCGTTGCCCTTTCAAGACTACCGTGGTCGTGGCCCCGGCGTCAAAAGCCGCCACGGCTGCGCGAACCGCTGCTCCCCCGCCACCAATCACCAGTACGTCAGTGTCGATGGTTTGATCGACCCTCATGTCGTCGATGCTCATAAAAAACTACCCAAATCTGCACGCTCTTGGAATAGACTAAATCGCTGCGGCCAGGGATATGTCTGCCAGCAACCCGGTTAAACCCAACGCTTCGAGCCGCTCCGGCGTCGGATACCCCGTCTCTCGGTTCCAACCCATGAGTTGGTAGTAACGGCGCAGCGACCGCTCGAACACCTCTGGCGAAAGCGCTTCTCCGGCAATCGGTCCTTCTTCGAAGGCTTTCATAAGCCGGCGCGGCACTTTGTCGTCCGCCTGGGTGAAACCTTCTCGATAGTTGAACAGCCGGCCCAGCGTATTGGCCCGCTCGCCGACGGTCAGCACGTCATGGATGGTATACTCCGTGCCAGTGGCGCCGCTCAACGCCTCAGCCATATGCTCATAGCGGTAGGGATGGAAATAGCACATCACCGCACAATCCAGGAAATGGTGCCAGTTGATCTCATAGTAAATAAGATGCATTTTATCTTCGCCCATATCGTGGCGCTCCAGCGGCTTGATCTTGTAGACGGAATTCACCCGCTCCACATTGTCGCCCGGATAGGCATAGTCGCTGTCTTGGACGCTGGTGATATGATCCCCACCCGAAGGAGAGGTTGCAAATCCAATTAACATGCCAGGCTTGAAACGTGGCTCGTGCATGGCCACTTCCAATCCCCTCGCGTGCAGCGCGAATTCTTCCGCCCCGTTTCCAATCTGTGACGCCAAACGTGCCACGCCATTGGCCATCCTGTCGCCGAATCCCTGCCGTGTCGCGATCAATTCGATCCCCTGGAGCACAGCCTCGGCGTCGCCCCATTGGGGGAGATAGCCACCCGTGTCGTCGGCCGTGAGCAGCCCCCGTTGGACACATTCCATCGCGAAAGCGATGGTTCCACCCGTGGAGATGGTATCCAGCCCGTAGGCAGCGCAGCGCTCATTGGCCTTGGCCACCGCCAGCAGGTCGCCTACATAGCAGTTGGAACCAAGGGCAGCCAACGTCTCATATTCCGGCCCGCCGTAGACGGGATCGAGGTTGTATCGGCCCTCAGGATCTTGATGTTCCACGACCTGCTTGCAGACAATCGGACACGCCATACAGGTGTCCCGCTCTTTCAAAATCGTCTCGTGCATCCTCTGACCGCCAATCTGGGCAGCGTCGCTGAACTGAGGATCCTGGAAATTTCGGGTCGGCAAGATGCCCACGCTTTCCATGAAAACGACCCCCATCGGAGTACCCATCTCGACCGCCCAGCCGGCCTTTTCTTTGTAGTTTGCACCCAGCCATTTGGCTACTTGGACGATTCTCTTCCGGTCCGCTACCTCGAGTCTTTTCGTGCCTCTCACTGCTACAGCTTTGAGATTCTTGCTGCCCATCACCGCGCCCATTCCGCCACGACCGGTCGCACGGTTGACATCGTGCATGATCGCCGAGAAACGAACCAGGTTCTCACCAGCAATTCCAACTTGGGCGATCCGGATATTCTCGCCGCCGAGTTCCTCCCGGATCAATGGCTCTACCTCGCCGGTCTCCTTACCCCACAAATGTCCGGCCGGTCGGATCTCAACTTCTTCATCTTGAATCCATAGATAAACCGATTGCTGAGACCGTCCATGGATCACCATCGCATCGTATCCGGTGCGCTTGAATTCGTGGCCCCACCAGCCGCCCACCTCGCTGCTGCCCAAGCCGCCGGTCAACGGCGACTTGGCCCCCACAGCGTGCCGGCCTGACCCTGGCAGGTTCGTGCCCTGCAAGACGCCCGGCGCGAAAATGAGCAAATTCTCAGGGCCCAAGGGGTCGGCTCCCCGGGGCAGGTCGCGCAGCAGCAGGTAAGCTACCAGGGCCCGCCCACCCACCAATTTGCGATAGATCTCCTTCGCGGGCTTCTCGACCCACGTATCGCCCGTCATCAGATCAACGTGCAAAATCGCGCCATATGTACCGCCAAGCGGTGTCTCTTGCGACGCCATCGTATGCTCCTTTTAGTTGTTTCTCATCGTGTGTTATGATACCCGCATCTGAAATCTACGAGAGAATTGATCGAGATGTTGCCCTCACAATTCGGAAGTTCCAGATGCGTTGGGCATAATTCAGCTGCCGCCCCCGATAGTTGGCACCAATACCAGCCTGTCGCCTGGCTTCAACACATAGTCCCGGGAGGTCACCCGACCATTGACCATCGGAGTCAGGGGAAGACCGCTCGCCGTGCTCAACTGCAGGCTCTCTAT
The DNA here is from genome assembly GCA_024643945.1 of Anaerolineales bacterium. The sequence continues at coordinate 2,789 of JAHELX010000478.1, read as the reverse complement.
TGCCTGAGCTACTGTTTGGCCTGGTGTAACAGTCGTATCCTTGCCCAAGCGTTCCTTCAGTCTCCCGAAACCAGTGACACTTACCTGATCCACACAGGGCTGTTCCCAACTTCCTAAACATTTTGCTTTTGTCAATAATCAATCGATTCTCGATCCCAACACGCTATCCAAGCACTCCATGCTGCTCGAGCTCAGTGATCTCCTCTTCGGAGTAACCCAGCTCGCCCAGCACTTCCCGATTGTGTTCGCCCAGGTCGGCTGGCGGCACGCGCAGAGAGGGAGGTGTGTCGTAGAGTCTGAGGGGCGTTCCCAGGAGACGTAGCCTGCCTAAGCTGGGATGCTCCATCTCCACCACCATATTATTGGCCTGTATCTGAGGATCGCGGGCCGCCTCCTCAAAGGTCTTGATCTCGCCGCACAACACCCCCTGAGGCTCTAGAGTTGATATCCACTCCTTGGTGGTCTTTTCCAGGAAGCGTTCGGCCAGAATGGCATTTAGTTCCCCTTCATGCGTGAGCTGGCTCTCTACCCTGCAGAAGCGCGGATCTTGGGATAGGTCGCCCAGACCCATGGCAATCGAGATGTCGCGTAGGGCATTGTTTGAGAAAACCGGTGAGAGCTCTATCAGACCATCCCTGGTTCTGAAAGACTTGTCAATGGCCTGCTCAGTGGCACCTATACTTGCTCCATCTTGAACTCGTTCCTCGTTCAACCACGCCGCAGACTCCCAGACGTGCGCATGGAAAGCGACGCTAAAGAGATCCGTCGTTACTAGTTGCCCACGGCCGGTCCGCTCTCGAGCCACAAGGGCTAGCAGGATACCCACGACCAGCAAAAGTCCGGCCGGATAGTCGACCGACATGCCGCCCGGAATGGGAGGCTTATTCGGTGCCAGTCTCTGAAACCAGCCTGCGGCAGCTCGTGCTAGCAAATCGTGACCAGGTCGCCCACGTTCGACGTAAGGCCCTTCGTCTCCCCAGCCACTCGACAAGGCATAGATAAGTCGAGGATTCACCTTTTTCAAATCTTCGTACCCCAGTCCAAGTTTCTCCATCACCCCAGGGCGAAAATTGTGTACGAGGATATCCGCGCTTTCCACAAGCTGAAACACGATCCGCCTACCGGCTTCGGTCTTCAGGTTGATTGTTACACACCGCTTGTTGCGATTGAGGCCGGCGTAAGGGAGACTTAGGTCCGCAATAAAGGGTCCCCAACTCCTGCTCCAGTCTCCCTCTCCAGGCCGTTCGACTTTGATCACATCAGCGCCGTAGTCCGCCAGTATTTGAGTGCCTACAGGGCCCTGGAGTACGTGGCTGAAATCGATAATGCGGATTCCCTCCAATGCAGCGTTACCTTCGTCCATTATGTGTCCTCCTATTCGACCCAAACCTTCCTCGGACGCTTTTGTCTTGCTTGGCGAGCGAGTTATCTGCCTTTCCAAACCGGTTTTCGCTTTTCCGCGAAGGCTCTTGGGCCCTCCCCATAATCCTCTGACGCTCGCAGCCTCCGCACTGAGTCCAGGCTTTCTATGGCTTCCACCGCGGCTTCTATCGGCAGGCCCAGAGTCTCTAAAACGACTTGCTTGGCTGCCTGTACTGACAAGGGAGCGCACTCCAGAATCTCCTGGGCCCAACGCTCCGCAGTCACCATCAAATCGCCCATAGGCACCACTTCGTTGACCAAGCCCATTCGATAGGCTTCCTGAGCAGAGATAAACTTGCCGGTGAGTATCAGTCCCATGGCCAGGTGATAGGGTACACGCCTGGGCAGTTTTATAACACCACCAGTGTCCGCCAGGAGCCCTCGGCGTGGCTCGGGCAACCCCAGTTTGGCATGCTCGGCGGCGATGATGATATCGCAGCGCAGTGCCATTTCCAGCCCACCGCCAACGGCGTATCCATTTAGGGCAGCAATAACCGGTTTATGACAGTGGTCGAGGACGTGACCGATGCGCCTTTCAGGCTGCCGGAGATGCTGTTCGTGTGCTTCCTCTGCAAAGTACTTCAAGTCCGCGCCGGCCGAGAAGGCTCGCTCGCCAGCACCGGTGAAGATGGCCACCCATACATCATCATCCGCTATGTAGTCAGCCCAGATGTCGTTCAATTCTGCGAGGGCAGGCGGGTGTATGGCGTTCATGACCTCGGGTCGGTTGATGACTACGTAGGCAAGACGCCCCTTCTTCTCATAGAGAACGTACTGGTACTTGACCTCTGTCCTCTCCGTCATATTTATTCGACCTCCTTCTGCTCCCTGTTAACTAGCGCCTTGTTAAGGCTGATTTGACGGGCAGTTCTGACCCCTATGGCGTCTGTATCAAGTCTTCAGATCACGATTGACGGGGTACTAGAACTCCAGGGAGCGTTTCAGTATGTGCCTTACTCGCTTCTGGTCGGTCGGGGTCCCCACGAATTGTGGTTTCTTCTCCACCACTTCCTCCATAAAGGCATTGATATCCACGCCGTCTGCACCGCCTGTGGCTTCGGACAGAGTGGGAAGCCCGACGTCCTTCAGAAGCTGGTGGATCTCCCGGATGCCTGCCTCTGCAATCTCTCTCGGACTTCGCCCCTGGCTCGACACACCAAAGAGCTTTGCCACCTCTGCGAGCCGATCAGTCCTGAAAGGAAGCAACACCTCCAGCGTGGCTACCAGAACGGAGCCAACCGCCACACCGTGCTCCAGATGGTACGCATCGGCCATCGGCTCGCTCAGAAAATGGGGATAACTCAGGCCAGCATTGGGGAAGGCCATAGTAGCCAGCATTGCCGCCAGGCTCATGTTCACCCGAGCCT
>JAHELX010000477.1 GCA_024643945.1 Anaerolineales bacterium | reverse complement strand
TTGCAGGCTCAGCTAGACGCCCTACGCCATGCTCAAACCCGGCTGGTGCAGAGCGAAAAGCTGGCTGCCATCGGTGAGCTGGTGGCCGGCGTGGCCCACGAACTGAATAACCCCCTTACTTCCATCATTGGCTTTGCCCAATTGCTCCAACATAGCCAGATGGACGACCAGAGCCAGCAAGACTTGGACAAGATCGTGGCCCAGGCGCGGCGAGCGGCCAGCATCGTGCGCGGCCTGCTCGATTTTGCCCGCCAGTATCCACCCGAGCGGAGGCCAGTCCAGGTCAACGACGTATTGGACAGCACGCTGGACCTGCTGGCCTATGAATTACGCATCGGTAATATCGAGTGGACCACCCACTACTCGAACGACCTGCCGCTCACGATGGCCGACCCGCAGCAGTTGCAGCAGGTCTTTGTCAACCTGGTCCACAATGCCTGTCAGGCGATGGGTGAGGCTCACGGTCATGGCCACCTGACCGTCACCAGCGAATTGGGGCGCCCGGCCTTCTTAAACCGCCAACCTGGGGCACAGCCAGTCATTCGCGTCATCGTCCAAGACGACGGGCCGGGCATCCCTCACGACATTATGCCCCACATCTTCAATCCTTTTTTCACCACCAAGCCACCGGGGGAGGGCACCGGGCTGGGGCTGGCAGTTTGTCACGGAATCGTGAGCGAGCACGGCGGCCACATCTGGGCCGAGGCGGCGCAGACACAGGGTGGCAGTCCAGGGGGTGCCGCTTTTTTCGTCGAACTGCCTGTGATCCCCCCCGAGATGCCGCACCAACCCCGCACGTCACGGTGGACCCAACACCCCATCTCCCCTGGCGCGATCCGCGTCCTGGTGATTGACGACGAGCAAGAGGTACTGGAGATGGTCGTTCGTACCCTCCAGCGCGAGGGCTACCAGGTGGATGCTGTAAGCGACGGCGAAACAGCCTTGAACCGCCTGGCTGAAACGAATTACGACCTGATCTTGTGCGACGTGCGCATGTCTGGTCTTAGCGGACAGGAAGTTTATCGAGAGATAGCTGCGCAGAACCTGGACCTGGCCCGGTGTATCATTTTCATCACCGGTGACACGGTAAGCCCTGCCACCCGCCGCTTTCTGGAAGAGACCGGCACCTCTTATCTGGGCAAACCCTTCGAGCTGGCAGACCTGCTGAATAAAGTACAGGCAATAACAACAAAGCCATAAACTCGCAATAAGGAATAGAGATACCTCACTTTTGCGATCGGCGAAGTTGGACGATCAGTGTCCCGAGTCCCGCCAGGACTAACCCGGTTACTTCTTGCCATGTGATTTCCTCCCCCAGGAACAGCCACGCCAGGATAGGGATTTGGATCACCATGGTGTTGTTGATGACTGTGGACTGCATGGCGGAGAGCGTGCGCAGGGTATGATTCCAGAGCGTAAAAGCCAGAGCAGTGTTCACCACGGCCAACCAGCCGATGATCGCCCAGTTGATCAGGCTGAGATGGGGCAGCCCCTGGATTACAACTCCGGTCACCAGGAGTACCAGAGCTCCAATTCCCATACTGATCGTCGTCACCGTGAGAGGCCGGATATCTCCTCCCCGATTCACGTGCCGCCCCAGGATGGAGGAGCCTGCGTTGGCCAGAACGCCGATGGTTACGGCGATGAACCCAATGGCCTGGCTGGCGGGGAGCGAGACCGGATAGAAATAGAGGAGGGCGCCCATCACAGATAGGCCGACACCCCCCCATTGGAGAAGGGTAGGCCGTTCCGCCAGCAGGGTGATGCCCAGCAGTGCGACAACGACCGATGTAAAACTGAGGAGCAGGTTGACCGTGACCGCCGGCATATACGCCAGACCTAAGAACTGGGCGCCCTGGGTGATTGCGTAGAAGAGGAGGCCGAGGATGATCAAGCGCGCCCACGCCGGCCTGGACAGGGTACGAAGGTAGGCCAGGCGGGCGGAGCGCAAGGAAAAGGGAAGCAGGCACAGGAAGGCTAAACTATAGCGCAGCCCTGCGAAGGTTAAAGCGGGGATATCCTGAAGCCCGATCTTGATGAGCACCCAAGATGTGGACCAGAGGAAGGTAACAAACAACGCCTGGAGTACGGGACGCAAATCAGGAGAGTCGTTCCTTAACATATCGGCACCTCCGAGAAATGAAGAAAGGGCATAGAGACGCGCAAAGGCACGTCAACCTATCCCCTCTGGCATTTTCCTCCTCAAGGTGCCTGCCGCTTCTGCGGCTTTACGTAGCGCTCGGTCCAGACCTGAACTCAATCAGCGGAACCCTAGCTACCCTTCGGTTGAAGTTGGATTAAGTCTGAGATTTTGACCTCTTACGAGGATAGCCTTATTATAACCTGTCCGCGTTCTCAGGTCAAACGTAACTACTTAGCCTAGCCTCCCGGAGCAAAGCCCCCCCACGGGGCAGGTTGCAATGAAGGGGCGTTCTGCGTCTGAATTGCCGAGTATGGCAACGATTTCTGCCCTGGCGTGTGCCTAGACCTGCCCCGTGGGGGGGCTTTGCTCCGGGAGGGTGAGCAGTTACGGTCAAACTCCATGTGCAGTACGCAGTAATTCTCATTTTGAAGCCAGTGTGTAACTACTCAGGCCAGATAACCCTTGCGAAGGTTTCGTGAGAGTTTTCAGAGCGAAAATGCCTTGGCCTACCGAAAACTTTCCTGTTAGCAAGGTTATTCGAAACCTTCGCAAGGGTACCTGAGTAGTTACGCCAGTGTTTTGTAGGATAAGCTGTTAGCTTGTCCCAGGAAAAGGAGCAACCCAATGAATACAACCCAATCTGAGACCCTTTTTGCGGCGGCTCAGAAAGTCATCCCCGGCGGGGTGAACTCGCCGGTGCGCGCCTTCCGCGCCGTGGGTGGGCAACCATTGTTCATCGAGCATGGCCAGGGCCCTTACCTTTTCGACGCCGATGGCAATCGCTTCATCGATTATGTGTTGAGCTGGGGCCCGTTGATTCTGGGTCACGCCCACCCACGGGTGGCGCAAGCGCTTAAAAAGGCAGTGGACCGGGGCACCAGCTACGGCGCGCCCACCGCTCTGGAAACCGAATTGGCCGAACTGGTGTGCGCAGTGGTGCCTTCGGTGCAAATGGTGCGCTTCGTCAACTCTGGTACCGAGGCCACCATGAGCGCGCTACGCCTGGCCCGGGCCTTCACCGGCCGGGACAAAATCGTCAAATTCCAGGGATGCTACCACGGTCACGCCGATATGCTTTTGGTGCAGGCCGGCAGCGGTGTGGCGACTCTGGGCCTGCCCGACAGTCCCGGCGTGCCCAGGGGCGCAGCTCAGGATACGCTCGTCGCCCCCTATAATGACCTGGCCGCCGTCGAAGCTTTGTTCGAGGCTAACCCAAGCCAAATTGCGGCCGTCATCGTCGAACCGGTGGCTGGCAATATGGGGGTGGTACCCCCGGCCGAGGGCTTTTTGCCCGGTCTGCGCAGATTGACCCAAAAGCACGCTGCGCTTCTCATTTTCGACGAGGTAATGACTGGCTTCCGGGTGGCCTTGGGAGGAGCCCAGGCGCTGTATGGGGTAAGGCCCGACCTGACCACCCTGGGCAAAGTCATCGGCGGTGGATTACCGGTAGGTGCCTACGCCGGGCGGCGGGACATTATGGAGGTCGCTGCGCCGGTGGGGCCGATGTACCAGGCCGGCACGCTCAGCGGCAATCCTCTGGCCATGACGGCCGGGATTGAGACCCTAAAGATCCTGCGGGAACCGGGTGTCTTCGACGATCTGATCGCTCGCACCCAGCGCTTGTGCGCCGGGATCGGAGAAGCGGCGCGATCGGCGGGCGTACCGGTCTTCCAGACGCAGGTCGGGACCATGTTCTGCACCTACTTCAGCCAAGGTCCAGTGACCAACTGGGCCACTGCCAGCCAGTCAGACACGGAAAGGTTTGGGCGTTTCTTTCAGACCATGCTGGAGGAAGGTGTGTACGTCGCACCGTCCCAGTTTGAGGCCGGGTTTATGTCCACTGCTCACAGCGACGACGTGATCGAGACGACGATTGAGGCCGCCAGGAAGGCTTTCAAAGCGGCTGCTTAATAAGGGATCTCCTCTCGTCCTGGATCGCCTGCTAACCTGGTCCCAAGTTGAAGGGCAGAAACATGTACGAATTGCTATTTGGCTATGGTATCCGTCTCTTCGATGCTTTGGTGATCCTGCTCTTTATCGTGGTAGCAGGTGCTTTCAGTTATCGAGTCATGCGCCAACGCTGGCAGGCGAAGGAGAACCGGCTGGTGACTGAGTTAAAGGAAGCTCAACGCCGCATGGAGGCACTCGAGCAGGAGTTGAAGGAAACACAAAAGCGTTACGATCCAGCGTACTTGCGCACTTTGCACGATCACTTGCAGGAGGCTGTGGCCCACGATTGCAAGCAACTGAACTGGATTGCGGTCAAAAGCATTGAGGTAATGAGTCGATTACGGCCGGATCAAGTTGATCTGTGCGAGAAACAAAAATCAATAGCCGCCCTGGCTTATGAGTTATTGCGGCACGCGGAAAACGTGGTCGGCTTGTTTGTGCTGGAACCGGAGTTACCTGAACGTGAACTGGTCAATCTACCAGGCCTTATAGACAAGGTGTTAGCAGAGCTGTTTCCCTTTGCGGAAACTCAAGGGGTGACCTTGAGACGTGAGCTAGCGATGCTTGAACCGACCCAGGGCAACCGCTACCTGATGTCCCAGATTTTTGCCAACGTGATCCACAACGCCATCAAGTATTCGATGCCGGGCGGAGTGGTGAATGTAAAGATGTACTTGCAGGATGAGACGATACGGGTGGATGTACATGATCGGGGAAGCGGTGTTGAAGAGCAGGACAAAACGCGGATATTCGAGTTACGCACCCGTGGGGATGGACTAATCCAGCCGGGAAGTGGGTTGGGCCTGTATTATGCGCGGGAGTTGGCCCGCTTGCACGGGGGTGATCTGGTACTGGTCCAAAGCCGGGTGAATCAGGGTTCAACCTTCCGAGTCATACTGCCATATCGGTCAGAAATTTAGTAATGAAATAGTCATCCACCTGATTTAATCTTATAGATAAAGGTGCGAAGGCCGCAAGCCGGGAGTGCCAAATGGCTGTTAAGGTTTTGGTGGCCGATGATAAGATATACGACCAGAAAGACATTATCTCGGAACTGCCCGCTCTGTTGCGAAGTGCTGGCTACGAGGTGGTGATTACGGATGATGGCGCGGCTGTTTACGATCTGGTCTG
>JAHELX010000476.1 GCA_024643945.1 Anaerolineales bacterium | reverse complement strand
GGTGGGGTGCTGGCCAGGGTCAAAGCCAGGTCGGGGGGCGTACTACCCAGGATGAATCCCTTTCGCTGTCCAGGATGAGCGCGGTGCTGAGCGGCTGGATGCCCGAGCAGGGCTCGGGATCAGACAGGGTGGCGGAGATGACCGGCCACGAGGTGGTGATGACCGACCCGTCGGCCGGGATGGTATCGCTGATGAGGGGCACCTGGTCGTCATAGGTGTACCTCCCCTTTGGGGGACTGCAGGCTGAAGAGGGCGGTTCACTCGGACCAGTTGTCGACGTTATCCGCTGTCTGGGCGCGCAGGTGGTGTATTGAGCTCACCGTGGCGTCGAGTTCGGCGATAATTGTGAGGGGGAAACGCTGAACATACTGCCTGGCCTAGCTGTGCTAGCGGACCAGGGGAGCCACCGAAACGAGTTAACTGCTCAGCGGCTTCTCCGACCTGTCAGACCAGGACAGGTAGCGAGCCCAACGTATCAACGGTTCAAAAAAAACGACGGGCATGGCCTTCGAGACCAATTCGCTGTACTAACTACTCCCTTCCATATTTCAACAAGTGCTGCAGATAGCTGATAGACAAGTATTCATTCTCTATTCTTACCTTTAGCTTGCGCTTCAAAGCTACATACGTGAGAGACATTGCCGGCATGCAGAGTAGCCCTTCCGCGGTTTCGCGCAGATTGCCATACCTGGCCATACCTTCATGTGCCTTCAGCAAATTAGCTAACGCACTATCCAAAGCAGTCTGATCCTCATCTAGAATCGCCTGAAGAGTCTGACCTATGGCAAACGTATCCTTTACTTTTGGCTTCTTTAAGAGGCCTTGTATCCAATTCGTAATGTCATTCTCGAAGTGCATGAGCAGTTCTATCAGCGCATAAGCATATAATGCAACGAGGGAGTCTCCTCTACTATCGGTCTTATAGGTTTCTAATTCTCGCAGCACTTTAGGGTAGAGGTCTGCTCTGCCGGATAAAACGCAAATGTCAACCAGCCAATTAGGTTGGCTCGTTTTCTGCCATAATCTGGTTTTGAGTATGCCTTCACAGGACTTTTCGAACAACTGCTGTGCTTCGGCATAGTTCCCTAATTGAACCTGACAAATAGCCAGATAAAACTTGTCTTGGTCATCTGCAGGTTTCAATATCTTTTGGTAATAGTTTAGAAATTTGAGAATCTTACTGTGGTCCATGGCCTTTGCTAGCAACTTTCTTTGACATTGGCAGACTGACTACCAAACTATTGCGTCTGGGCTCCTTAGTCCTGGATGGACTTGCACCTGTCGGGGTAACATTGTCCGTACCACTCGTTTAGACGTGGATCTAGCATCAAGGGGACCGGGGGAAGGACAGGAGTATTTCCAACTGTAGTTACAGTGCTCACTGCTTCTCCCAAGAGCGCCCGCTGGACGCTCCGTACGTTCCGACCGGCATAGTAAGCCGCGATACGATTGCCAACTAATGGCAACCCGGTCAAACTGCGTCCTACCCCACTCTGCGTCAAGCGAGTGACAAGGCCAGCAAAACCGGTTGTTGGGGGATGAACTAGCTCCACCAACCCCCAAGCAGTGGGCACCGCTCTTTTAACAATCTGTCTTTCAACGGAAGTTATGGTAACCTGGTCAATAGCCAGCCCGGCTAGAGCGCCTGGGATTTGATTTCTGGTTGAGAGGGCAAGGCGTAAGAAGAATCCATCACTTGCCGCCCCCTCCGCCACCCCCGGCGCACCCCAGGGCGTCGCCGCATAGCGGTTCAACGCCTGTGGCAGCGTGGGCGGGCCGCCAATTGGGTCTGGCTGCAGCGGACGCTCCAGCGCCGGATTACCTGTCCTGAGCGAAGCGTAGGATACCAGCGGCCATCGCCTAGGCTTTACCCTGAGGCTCAGCCCGAAGGGTAGACCAGCCCGATGTCCGGGGCGGGCGCAGCGCCCCGGCTGTCAAGGCGGAGGCTATAGTAACGATGATATTTGAGACAAAAACAGTGTCACTCGGGATGTTTGTTGGGTGAACTGAACTCCATTTTAACAAATGCTTGTTGCCTGGCATCGTATTCCCCATATTTGTCTGTAACCAGCTTCACCAACTCTTTCATCCCTTCCTCTGTCCCGATCTTGCGCGCCCATTCATCGCGATTCATCTCTTTCCATTCTCTTTTCAAAACCTTAATAGCTTCTGGTGGATACTGTGTCTCTAATCGCCGCAACCAGTCCGGCTTCAGGAAGTTTGGTTTCCAGAGGGGAAAAACTACTATCAGTAGAAAGCAAATCCCCCACGCTACAAAAACTAGGTTACTCTTGATCTCACCGCTGATCGGAAGCGCAAGTATGATAGGCGGAAGAAAGAACGCAAAACCTAAGGGGAAATAAATATATGCGGTGGATGGCGGCATGTAAGGGATTAGCTGTGTATGTAGATACCACTTGTTTATCCATCCTTTACGTACAGCCAATCCCATCAAGAAAAAGGGGATACCCAGAGAGAACCAACAGACAAGGCGCCACATAGTTCGATGTCTCCTTACTCCAACCTATGGGAAATTCAACGGAGCTAGCCTACGCGTTCGGTCGTAAGGATCAACTCCTGTGAACTGATAGACTGCCGGGCGAATTAGGAAAGGCACGATAACGTACTCATATCCAAGTCCTACGACAAAACCGACGATCGCTCCAGGCATGTTACCAAAAGCAGCTCCAATTGCTGCTGCACTGCCTGCTGTTCCCACAATACCAAATTAAGGTAATACCTGCCTGCCACTCTTTCTGCGTACGGGTCAAGTATGGATCGCTCCATATATTGTTAATGAAGAATGGTGTCTCGATTGCAATAGCAATCGCGGCATTCCAAGCAGTGTCTCGCCAAAAAGCGCTGAAAAAGCCATAACCGGCCATCCGCGCAGAACTATATCCACTGACTTCAAATGGGCCATCAAGCCCGTAGCGTATCCCCCATCGCCCGGTTCCCAATGCCCGCAGTTTGGCCAAATTGATAGCCCGTCCGGCATTTGTTTCTTCCGCAATCTCAAACACGTCTTCGCTTAGCTCACGCACTAACTGGCTGACATACTCGGCAGACCTTCCTCGACCGCCCGTATTTGGCACGCGGCTAAACAGATCATAGACACCAGCGCGCTTGAGGAGTGCCTTGTTTGCCAAAAAGCGAAGGCGGCCCATTCGCGAGACGGTGATGATGTCATAGGCGTAAGTATTTCCAAGTGTTTCACCAACGGCATAAGCGAGGGCGTTGCTCGCAGTGTTTTTGGCGATGCTAGTGGCAAAAGCTAATGCTGACAGTGTTGAGACACTTTGAGATACCCCCGGCGGACCCCAGGGCGTGGGGCTGTAACGGTTCAACGCCTGAGGCAGCGCTGGCGGGCCGCCGGCCGGATTGGGCTGCAAAGGGTGGCCCAAGGCCGGGTCGTACCAGCGGCCATCACCCAGGTAGACCAGGCCGGTGTCCGGGTCGGGCACATCGCCACTTCCCGCCAGGGTGGTGGTCAGCGTGGCGGGGAGAGTGCTGGTCAGAACCGCGCCGTAGCCGTCGTACAGCACACGGCCTTGGGTCATGCCGTCCGTGTCGACAATCAATAGTGAAGTGCTGGTCGGGTCGGGCAGGGTGTAGCCTGCCCCGGCTGCCGCCAGGCAGGCCGGGGTATAGCACACCGTCGGCGCGGGTGGCAAGAGGCTGGAACCGCTGACGCACTGAAACATCCTGAGGGCACTGAATATGCCTCCGTGCCCTCAGCGCTGTCACCGTCTATCAGCAGCCTCAGCGGTTCACAGCCCCTGCTTGCGTCGCGCTTAGTCTCCCGCTCGCTCTTTTGGCTGCAGCAAGTAAATGACCAGTAGTACTCCCCAACCAGCCATGAACCCAATCAGCCCGTTACCCAGGAAGAGCTGGCCCAACACCGAAGACACCACGATAACCGCGATACTGAGGATCCACCTACCTCGCGCCTCCTTGGGAATGGAAGGGTGTCCTGGCCGGGGTGACAATTTGACCCGAGGCTCTCCCCATTTCTCTCTCACTTGCGCCACCCACGCTTCCAATCCTTCCTGGGTGGCAATTCGCTTCTCCCAATCTTTTGTCCAACACGCTTCCTGAATCAGCCGGTCGAGGATATCGTCGTTCTCCTCCTCCAGCCAGCGTACCCAGGCTGGCTTGATCCACCACGGCTGCAGGCCGATCAAGAAGATGGACAAAATAGCAAAAGAAAATGCTACCCAAGTGGCGAAAGTCTCCCAAGGTTCAGGAAGAACAAGCACTAAGAGTATACACCAGAAGGATAAACCGAGCGGGACGGGGCCATAGACTCCTTGTTTGGGGTAGAATATGGGGTCATCAGGGCCTAAGTACCATCTCCTCCCATAGCCCAGCCGAATGCCACCACCTATGACAATCAGAAACAATCCTGCTCCTCCAAGAAACATAATGGCACAGTTGTAGTTTTCCATTGTGAAGACTTCTCTTTCGTGTCACATTATGGAAGGGGGGCTAGATTCCGTTTGGGATTCAAGCCACGGTCTTCAAATATCGCCGGCTGAATAAATCCAAACCAGATGAAGCCGGTGACGAACCCCACACCGATGCCAATGGGACCTGCCCCAGACCCAGCGCCAGCCCAGATAAGAGCTGTAGTTGTTGTCGTTCCAACTCCCCATGCGCCCAGCCCTCCTAAACCAGCCCACACAGATCGCCTGGTCACTTGTGCTCCACTGAGATGTGGATTGCCAACATCCCCCAGGTATTGCACCCCGGCACTCAGCGCGAAGGCGAACATCCCACCTGCCAGGAAGCGGGCGATGTTCACCGGCCTGGGTACCTCGGCTGTCCAAACTGCCGCCGCCTTGGGCAATGCGCCGGTCTCCACAAGTTGGCCACGTTCCGTCAGGAACAGTCCTGGTTCTATCTCCGTGACCAGTCCTCTCACGGAGTAGGCGCGGAAGCTGAGTCCCCAGCCTTGCATCGCCACCCAGCCCTCCTCAAAAGGCGATGCGGCTCCAGTGGCAAAAGATCGATAGCGGGCCGAACGGGACATAATCAACATCAGCCGCGTCTCCGCAGACCGATGCGTCACGACGAATGGAAGCTGACTCTCCGCAATGGTCGCGAGGCGGCGGCCAGCCGTCGCGGAGATGGTGGTCTTGAGAGCTCCTTTGCCGGCCGTCACCAGCCATGGATGAAGGTGCGAGCCGGTTCCCTCCGCCACCCCCGGCGGACCCCAGGGCGTGGG
>JAHELX010000475.1 GCA_024643945.1 Anaerolineales bacterium | reverse complement strand
TGGGCGCTTTAAGCCAGCAACTGGATGATCCCGCTTTTCCGCACGTCACCTATCGGCGCGGCGCCGGCGGCCAGCCCACCCCTGTGCTGCGCGGCACTGGGGTTCGCGTGCAGACGTTGGTGCTGGCCGCCCGCGAGTGGGGACTATCTCCGGCCCAAATCGCCGCCGAGTACGAGGTGACTGAGGCCCAGGTAAGGGATGCCCTGGCCTTCTACGAAGCTCACCGCCAGGAAATTGAGGCCAGCATCGCTGCCGAACAAGCCCTGGAAGAGGCGCATGCCTGAACCATGGCTGCACCTGGACGCAGACACCTCCATCAAGGCGCTACACCAGGCGTTGCTGGCGCGTGGCCACGACGTCACGCGTACGCCAATGCCGTGGATGCCGTTGGACGCCAGCGACGAGGCCCAACTACTGGGCGCTACGGCCCAGGGCCGCAGTGTCTTCACCTTCAATGTGCGCGATTTCCTGGTACTGGCCCAGCGTTATCCGCGCCATGCTGGCATCGTCCTGGCAGCACAACGGAGTTGGACCCTATCTGATTTGATAGCCGCCCTGGATCGCCTGCTTTCGGAAACGGAAGCAGGCGATTGGGTTGGGCAGGTTCGCTGGCTGAATCAGTGGCGGAGATGATACCCAACCCTCACGCAGGTGGCTCGCCCATGGCTTTACGTCGTCTCAGACAAGACACTGCAACCGGTTGGAAACGTACCCTGTACGTGATGTTCGTCGCCCAGTTGATCACCGCGATTGGCTTCTCCAGCATCTTCCCTTTTCTTCCGTTGTACGTCGAGGAGTTGGGCGCGGCCACCGGCCTCAGCGTCGAGTTGCTGGCCGGCCTGGTGTTTTCGGCCCAGGCCATCACCATGGCCATCGCCTCCCCCATCTGGGGTATGCTGGCCGACCGTCATGGCCGCAAGTTGATGGTAGAGCGCGCCATGTTTGGCGGCACAGTGATTCTGCTGCTGATGGCTTTTGTGCGTTCGGCCGAGGAATTGGTGCTGCTGCGCGCCTTGCAGGGGTTGATCACCGGTACGGTGGGCGCCGCCAGCGCCCTGGTGGCCTCGGTGGCGCCGCGTGAGCACACCGGCTACGCCATGGGCCTGCTGCAAGTCGGGCTGGGCAGTGGGCTGGCCCTGGGCCCCCTGATCGGTGGCGTCGTGGCCGACGCCGTCGGTTACTATGCCGCCTTCTACGTCACGGCAGCTTTGCTCTTCATCGCCGGCGTCCTGGTGCTGCTGGGTGTCGAGGAGAACTTCATACCGGCAGACTCCCCGGACGGCGAGTCTGCCGGCGTAATCGCCGAGTGGCGGCATATCCTGTCCGCGACCGGGGTGTGCATCACTTACGGTTTGCGCTTTTCCGTGCAGTTGGGGCGCATGATGATCGTCCCCATTGCCCCCTTGTTCGTGCAGATGCTGCTCGGGGACAGCGCGCACGTCAACACCTTCACCGGACTGGTGGTGGCGTCAGCCGCGGCCACCACGACGCTCAGCGCCGTCTACCTGGGGCGCTTGGGCGACCGCCTCGGGCATCGCCGTATCCTGATCCTCACCACGCTGCTGGCGGCCCTGCTCTATTTGCCCCAAAGCCTGGTTACCCAGGGTTGGCAACTGCTGGCCTTGCAGGCATTGGTGGGCGTCGCCATGGGAGGCATCGTTCCCGCCATCAGCGCCTTGCTGGCCCGTTACACCCGGGAGGGCGAGGAGGGGGCGGTCTACGGGCTGGACAATTCGATTACCTCGGGGGCGCGTGCGGCGGCGCCGCTGCTGGGTGCGGCGCTGGCGGTCTGGTTCGGGCTGCGGGCTACCTTTGCCGCCACCGCGCTCATTTTGCTCGGGGCCGGGCTGCTCGCGGCGAGGGGATTGCCCAGGCCCGCCAGGCCGCGGCAGGCAGGCAGCGCTCGGGCGCTTTAGCTTACCACAGGTTGTCCAGCCTGGTCGAACAAATTCTCCAGAATAGTTTCAAGATCCTGACACCTGGGCCAATCCCAGGTAACGCCCCAGGTCCCGGCTGAGGGTGAGCAGCGGGTCAGAGACCAGGCCATACAGGATGTAATACCCCTCATTCCGACCCTGTATCAGTCCGGCATTCTTCAATACACTCAGGTGATGCGAGATGGTGGGCTCCGTGAAATGCAGCCGCTGGGCGAGTTCCTGGGTACTGTAAGTATCTTTGGCCAGCAGTCGCAAAATGTTCAACCGGGTTTCATGGCTGAGGGCTTTGAGCATGACCTGCAGCGCTGCAGGGGCTATGCCGGGCCGTGCCGAGGGATCGCTGGCCAATATGTCGTAGTAAAGAACGAAACACCTTGGGTTTACGTCGACCAGCAGATGAGGCGAGACGAAATAGCTGGGCCCTACGCTGAAGGCTTGCATCTGCTCCACATCCAGGCTGGCTTCCACCTCCTTGTGGATGACCAGTGAATTGCGCGCCGAGTCGTAGCTTACGCAATCCGACAGGCTGCACACCAGGCTCACTGGCCCTTCCCGTTCCATTTGCCAGCCCTTCTCGGTGATGTCCTGAATCAGCAGCGGCTCGATCTCGGCAAACTTGGCGGCAAAGGCCAGCTCCCAATACGCGCGCAACGCCGCCAGGAGACGAGCCCGCACCCTGGCCGGCTCGGACAGTAATTCGGAGATGGCGTTCCGCTCGGCGTCCGTGTGCCAGTCGATGCCAGCCGTCAGTTTATCCCGGCCGCTGGCGCTGGCCAACGCGTGCAACGTCGCCTCCCGGTCCGCCAGTCTGCGCATCGTCCGCACGGCGAAGGTCTCAGGCGTCATCGCCTCGATCCTGGCCAGTTCATCGTCGCAAGTCCGAAAATCGGCCTCGGGGTCCACTTCCGGGACGTCGGCCAGCATGAGAAATTCCCGGAAGCCCTGACCTATCTGGCGCAGCGTCGCTGCCAGCGGACCGGGCAGGCGACGTTTGGTCTGGATGGCCCACTTCAGATGCGCCGGATGATGCTTGGGGTTCGACAGCACGTGCAGACTCATCAAGCACTCGTGCAGCGGCGAGTACGTAAAGCTGAGCTTATCTCGAAAAGTGCGGTGCAGTTTGATCTCAATCATCATTCACCTGTTGCCTGCTTCTCCAATAACCCGGCGGCCGTCGCCGCGCCCCAAAAAGCGACCTCCTTGGATAGGGAGGTCTCATCCAAGTTTCTGAATTTCATCGCACCCAGCAGGTAAAGGACCAGGCCCTGGTAATATTCGCTCCAGTCTTCTGGGTCAGACAGATATTTGCCGGCCGTCTTGCGGATGGCGACCAGCATCGCCCAGGGCTTCTCCAGGGCCGGGTGAGGCGGTTTTTGCACCCCAGGCTCGTCAGTGTGGGCTAACCGCTCATAAAAAGGGCGGATGATCCCCGCATCCAGGTTGGCTTGGGCCAGGATTTCCGGGATAAGCTTGGTCACGGTTTCCGTTTCCAGTCGCAGGAAATCGTGTAGGAGGTGGTCTTCGCGGGCGGCAGCCACGTCAATCAGACTCACATCGCGCGTGGCAGGGTCGACCAGGATGTTTTCCATATTCAAATCGCCGTGAATGCAGCCCACTCTGACCGGGCGACATTCGTCTAAGATCGCCCCCCATGCCAGCAGCGGATTCGGCAGCTTCGTTCCATCAGGGGCGGTCAGAATTTCGCTGGCCAGGTCGAAGCCCGGCCCCAGGGCTCGTCCCGCTTCCATCTCTAAGCGCTCGCGCCGAGTCTCTAGGACCATCCCCTCGATCGGGTCAATGACCTGATCAACCTGGTAGCCCGCCATCGACTCAACCGATTGCACCCGTAGGCAATAAGAAGCCGGTGCTCCTTTGCTCCGGGGTGGCACGTTGAGGGTGATCGTCTGCTTCAGCAAATCAACTTTCGTGATGCTAAAACCTGCCAGGCGCACGTAATCCCCTCGTTTGAGAGGGCGATTGGGCAGAGCATCGGGCTTGATCAAATGCGCTTGAGTTCCTGGCGGCGCCGAAGCAGGTTTGATGAGCAGGTTGACCGGCAGCACGTGGTCATAGCTGGCTCGCAAATAGAAGGCAGAGCTAAAGCGATTGTATTGCATCACCTGCTCCATAATCTTCAGCAACCGCCCTTCCAGCACAAAGCGCATGTCCTCAAGGCTGGCACGCCGGCAATAGCGATGCAGGCTTTCAATTTCGAAGGTGCCACTGCCGACCAGGGGGTAGCGCAGACCGGCCCAGCCGCTATTCGGCGCAAAAACTGGTGTCCCTCTCACGCCGACACTGTTGGGCAAGCGATCGCGAATATAATCCTGGTAGGCTTGCCATTCCCTTTGGATGAGGCTGACCGAACCCATTTTAACCACCGCTGGTAATTCAGGGACGCCGTTACTTCTAACAGGGCATATCAAGAAAACCTGGCTGCCACTGGAACCACCGCCAAATTCCTTCTCGATAACCACCCGCTGATAATCGGCAAACATAGTTTGCAGGACATGCTTTGCCTCGGGAGGCAGGGACAAATTTCTCGGATTCTCAATGGTCGATCTGGCAATGCGGCTGCTGGGATGCCGTGTTCCCCGCCAAGGTAGGGCGACCGGGAAATTCGTCTCCAGCTCTGCTTTGAGGGTTCGGTGCCCCTGTCGTGGGCGTTTCGGGACAGCCTTCGCTATAAAATTGCGCATGTCAAGGATGCGAATCAGTCCCTCACCATAGATACGGACCTGACTGCCTAATGCCTCTAAAAGGTAATGAGCAAAAAGGCTATTCTGCATCCCAGCGCGTACCCAAATATCTCAGCTCTGCACCCGAACCCAAACTCGACGCCAAAAAGGCAAGGCCCTGCGGACTCAAATTCGGCTCCCCAAAGGGGCTTTGCTGTCCTGGCCCGGTGGTTTCCCCCCAGGGAACCTGCTGGCCGCGCCGGGTGTACCTGGCCTCTTCGGCCAACCAACGCAGCCCCGCATAGATGTTGTCAGCGGCAACTACTCAGCTACCTGACCCTTGCGAAGATTGCGAATAGAAGATCTCACCAAACCTTCGCAAGGGTTATCTGGTCTGAGCAGCTAGTTATGCAGCGGATGGACGTTTAGTTGGGATGGCCATGTTGTTCTGGGCCGGCCGCTTCCGCCGCCATCGCTGAATTGTGCGTAATGATTTTTTCTACCTCCGAACGGTGAATGCGCCAGCTACGCCCTACCTTGAAGGCGGGTAGCCGGCCTTCGCTGCACCAACGCCAGATAGTGGTTGGGCTCAATTTGAAGTACTCAGCCACTTCGCGGATTG
>JAHELX010000038.1:3714-20311 GCA_024643945.1 Anaerolineales bacterium | reverse complement strand
CCTTCAAATTGCTCGTACTCACTCGTGAAGAGGGGTCCTCCGGCGACGACCTGGATGCCTGCCTCCTGGCAGCGGGCAATGATGTGACGCGCCGACTCGCGCTGCACCACCATACCGCTGATGAAAGCGTAGTCCGCCCAGGCCAGGTCTTCTTCGCTGAGCCGGGTCACATTCACGTCGACCAGGCGCTTCGACCACTCGGGTGGCAGCATGGCGGCCACGGTCAGCAGGCCCAAGGGTGGCAAAGAGGCCCTTTTGCGGATAAATTTCAGCGCGTGCTTGAAACTCCAGAATGTATCTGGAAACTCCGGATAGATTAACAGAACGTTCATGACACTTATCTCCTCATAGTCCTGCAATATTTTAACTACTCACCCTGTCGTCGAATTCATGTTTGTGTTGAGCGGGGTAGGGTGAATCTGAAAACACTGCCCTGTCCTGGCACACCGTCACTCTTTACGCCGACCTCCCCCCCTAACTTTTCCACAATACGTTGCACAATTGAAAGTCCCAGGCCGTGCCCATCGGCGCGATCCTGGTCGAGTCGCGTGAATGGGACAAACACCCGGGCCTGATCCTCCGGCATCAGGCCATCACCATTGTCTCGGACCCAGAATTGCAGCATGCCGTCCGCCTGAGAGGTCGTGCCCAGCTCCAGGCGGGGGGGTTGTCCCCCATACTTGATGCCGTTGCTGAGATAGTTGACCCATACTTCCTCAACCCACGGGCCATAGCCCAGGGCTGTGGGCCAGCCGGCGGGAAGGATGATCTCGGCCTGGTATTGCCCAATCATATACGCCAGGCGACTCTGGGCTTCGGTTACGATATGGGCCATGTTCAAGGGCTTCAAGTCCACTTCTTCTTTGCGCACGCTGGCCAGCAACAACAACGCCTCGATAATATCGTTCATCTTCTGCCCAGAGCGCACGATGCGCTGTGAATACTTTTGCAACTCTTCCATCCCCATTTCTGTGCAGTACTTGTTCAGGAATCTGGCATAATTGATGCTAACCCCCAGCGGGTTTTTCAGGTCGTGGGCCACCGTGTGGGCAAAGGCGTCCAGCTCCTCGATGAGCTTCTCACGCTCGTCAATCTCCTCTTGCAGCCGGGCGTTTTTCTCCTCCAGCCGCCTTTGCAGGTTTTGAATGGTCAGGTGAGTCCTGACGCGGGCCAGGACTTCTTCAGACTGAATGGGCTTGGTGACGTAATCCACGGCCCCAAGCGCAAAGGCTCTGACCTTATCTATTGTATTGGCCAGAGCCGTGATGAAAATCACCGGAATGTTCTGGGTGGTTTCACGCTCTTTCAGCCGGCGACACGTCTCGAACCCGTCGATGCCGGGCAGCATCACATCCAACAGGATGATGTCCGGCCTGGCGTGCTCAGTTATCTGGAGCGCACTTTCTCCGTCATCGACTGCCAATACTCTGAATCCAAATCCTCTCAAATAATCGAATAATACCCCAATATTGGCAATGTCACCCACAATCAAGATCGCATTATTCTCGGGAGTTTTCGCCCTCATTATGCTTCCACCTTCTCGGTCACGCTCCAGTTCCCCCCTGTATATGTTTCTCTGGGTATTGACCAGGCGGATGGCCTGTAGTATTCTGATGCTTGAGACTATTCTATCAGTAAGTGCAGAACTAGACAAGCTGACTCTAGTCCCAGATTCCCAAAATCGGTGCTGCTTACCCAAAATCTAAGGTCTCCAGTATAGGAGAGGACTATGACCCATCGCAAAGTTGGGCACGAAACATATCTGTCGCCTTTCACCTGGCGCTACGGGAGCGACGCGATGCGCGAGCTGTGGAGTGAGGAACACAAGCGGCGGCTCTGGCGGCGCATCTGGCTGGCGCTGGCCGAGGCGCAACAATCCTGGGGCCTGGTTTCGGCCGAGCAGCTAGCTGACCTGCGCGCCCACGTGGACGACATAGATATCCAGCGCGCGCAGCAGATTGAGGCCGAGATCCACCACGACCTGATGGCCGAGCTGCGTACCTTCGCCGGGCAATGTCCCGTCGGTGGGCCCATCCTGCACCTGGGTGCCACCTCGATGGACCTGGAAGACAACGCCGACGCGCTACGGCTGCGCGCTGCACTGGACCTGGTATTGGACCGGTTGGCGACGCTGCTCCAGCACCTGGCCGACCAAATCCAGCGCTGGGCCGGGACAGCGGCGATGGCCTTCACTCACCTGCAACCGGCCGAACCGACGACCGTTGGCTACCGGCTGGCGCAATATGGGCAGGATTTGCTGATGGACTTTGAGGAGCTGCGCCGCATCCGGAGGGAAATCCGGGGCAAAGGGTTGAAAGGGGCGGTGGGCACGTCGGCCTCTTACGTCCAATTGCTGGGGTCGCCCGCCGCGGCGCAAGAGTTGGAGGCCCAGGTGATGGCTACTCTGGAGCTATCCGCCTTTCCCGTCGCCACGCAGACCTATCCGCGTAAGCAGGACTGGCTGGTCCTGAATGCGCTGGCCGGGTTGGCCGGCTCGCTCTACAAATTCGCCTTCGATCTGCGCCTGCTCCAATCGCCGCCGCTGGGCGAGTGGGCCGAACCCTTCGGCAAAGGGCAGGTCGGATCCAGCGCCATGCCCTTCAAACGCAACCCGGTCAACGCCGAAAACATAAACAGCCTGGCCCGCTATGTGGCCGCGCTCCCCCACGTAGCCTGGGAGAATGCCGCCCACAGTCTGTTGGAACGCACGCTGGATGACTCGGCCAACCGTCGCCTTATCTTGCCCCAGGCTTTTCTGGCAAGCGACGAAATGCTGGCGCGGGCGACGCGGCTGATCGGCGATTTGCGTGTTGACGAGGAGGCCGTGGCTCGCACTCTGGACGCCTACGGCACCTTCGCCGCCAGCGAGCGGCTCCTGATGGAGCTGGTGAAAGCGGGCGCCGACCGGCAGGCCATGCACGAAGTCATCCGGTCACATAGTATGGCCGCCTGGGCGGCGGTAACCAGCGGCCAACCCAATCCCCTGCCCGATCACCTGAGCGCCGACCCTCAAGTGACTGCCTACCTGTCGCCCGACCGGGTGCGCTCCCTGCTGCACGCGGCCGATTACGTAGGCGACGCGCCCGAGCGTGCCCGGCAGATGGCCCAAAGGCTGCGCGCCTGTCAACGCTGACTTTTTGCTGCCGAATCCGAACCGCTTTCATCAGACTTGGTAGGAGTCCTGGAATCGGGGCGTAACTGGTGGGGCAAGTTATTCAAGGCTTGGGTAATGCGCTGGCGCAATGTGCCCCGATCTGGCCGCTTCTCGCCCAGGCCCATCAATTGGTCTTTGAGATAGTTGGTGGTATCGGTGACGATTTTTTGCAGGGCTTCTTGCGTGGGCTTTTCGCCATAGGCAAACCAGACCATGGCCGCGTAGCCAATGGCCACCGTGGTGGAGGCGGCAACGGCCGCGCTCAAAATCCAGCCGGGCACACCGCCCAGTTTGGACAACTGTTGAAAGACCGTTCGGGCGATGAGCCCGATGCCAAAGGTGGTAATCAGCTCCTTGGCCCGACTCAAAGTAATCTGGTATCCATAGATGCGGGCTACGCTCAGTACCAGGCCCGATTGAATGCCCAGCAAGGGCAGCAGGTCCACAATGGGCAGCGGGATCAGACCGACAACCCCGGCCGCCCCGGCCGCCGGCACAATGCGCCCCCAGGCCAGCCTGGCTCGATATTCTGGCATCGCCTCAGCGATGGCTGCCAGCAACTCCGGTTCGAATTTGGCAATCGCCAGGATCACCCGTCCCACATTTGTGCCTTCGGTGGCTACCGTATCTATCACCTGGGAGGATTCCAGGCGCAGGTTGCGAGCAGCCGCGTTGCGTACCTCTTCCCGCTCTCGCTTGGGGATCAAGTCCATCTTGTTCAGCAACACGATGAATGGCTTATCCAGCGCCAGCAGGTCATCAAACATGTCTTTTTCGTAGCGCTTGATGCCCCGGGTGGCCTCGAAGACAATCACCAGGAAGTCGGCACGCTCGGCCGCCTGGAAAGCGATCTGGCGTTCTCGTTCACCCACCTCGCCCACGGCGTCGGCGCCAGGGGTATCGATCACGGTGAAAAGACCGGTATCCGCCATCTGATTCTGGCGTGTCGTGCCGGGCACAGGGCTCACTTCCGCCTTATCCTCTTTGCGAGAGATAAGCTGGTTATACAAGGTGGACTTGCCCACATTGGCAGGGCCAAGGACGGCGATGCTGTGTTTCGTCCCGAAGGCGGGCTTGTATTGATCCAGTACAAGGGAAAGGATGTCCTTCAGGGGCGTGAGGGAAGCAGGAAGGAGGCCCAATAACTGCTCCGATTCTTTGCGTCTATCCTCGGGCAGACTTTCCCAGATGTGTTTGATGGTCTCCCGGACAGGTTCGGGAAATTCTTTCAGGGTGTCATCAATTGTCGACATTGAGTACCTCAGGGGAAACGATTATTGCCCATCCCATCGCCGCAGCACCAGGCAAGCGTTTTGGCCGCCGAAGCCAAAGCTATTGATCATCACCGTGTTTACCGTCGTCTCCCTGGCAACGTTGGGCACGTAATCCAGGTCACACTCAGGATCAGGGGTCTGGTAGTTAATGGTAGGTGGGATGAGGCCAGTTAGAATGGCCTGCAAGCCGGCCACAGTCGAGACAGCTCCGGCTGCCCCTATCATGTGTCCTACTGATCCCTTGATGGAGCTGACGGGCACCGCGTAGGCTCCGTCTCCCAGCGCAGTTTTGATGGCCAGCGTCTCCGAGGTGTCGTTGAGCGGAGTGCCAGTGCCATGGGCGCAAATGTAGTCCACTTCGTCCGGTGATGTGCCACCATCCCGTAGCGCGTTGGCCATCGCCCGGGCCGCGCCGTCGCCGCTGGGATCGGGCGCGGCTGTGTGGTAGGCATCGCAGGTGAGGCCATAGCCCAGCACCTCTGCCAGGATGGGGGCGTTGCGCCCTAAAGCGTGGTCGAGGGTCTCCAACACCAGCACCGCCGCCCCTTCGCCGACCACTGTGCCGTCACGGCCCGCGTCGAAGGGGGCACAGGCCTTCTCTGGCGTATCATTCTTCTTTGAGAGGGCGCCCAGCCGGCTAAACCCGGCGATGGACAGCGGCGTTGTCACGCTTTCGGCACCACCTGCCAGCATAACGTCGGCATCACCCCAAGCCACCCGCCGGGCTGCGTCTCCCAACGAGGTGAGACCACTGGCACACGCTGACACTCCCGAATTGACGGGTCCCTTGATGCCCAACTGAATGGCAACCATGCACGCTGCGGTGCTAATCAGAATTGCCGGCACCATGGAGGGATTGATATGCCGCAGCCCCTTGTTTTCCAGGATCAACCGTTGCTCCTCCACAATGCTGGTGCCCCCCAGCCCACTGCCGATTTCCACTCCAACCCGAGTTGGGTCTTCCTGACTCAAGTCGAGCCGGGCCTGAGTCACCGCCTCATGAGCGGCCGCCAACGCGTAAAGAATGAAAGGTGACATGCGCCGTGCTTCGCGCTGGTTCAAATAAAGGGTAGGGTCAAAGCCCTGGACACTGGCAGCAATTTTAGTAGGAAAATCGCGGGTGTCAAAAGCGGTGATGGCAGACACCCCAGATTTTCCTTCGATCAGTCCTTGCCACGTGCTCGCTACGTCAAGCCCCAGAGGCGACACAGCCCCCAGGCCGGTGATTACAACCCGCTGTCTATCATTTCGTGCGTCGTTCATATTCATGGTATTGGCCTCTGCGTTGTGATTGGGAATGCTCTCTGCATAAATGGGAACACTTTGCCGGTTACTGGGTTACGCGGAAACAGGGGATTCTGTTGACAAAGAGCCACTCTAATTGTACAATGCATATTGGTCTTTGGTTTTTTTGGTGTCTTGTCTCGTGTCTTTCTCAACCCCTCATCGCCCTGGGTGACGGTCAGTAGTTCAGGGATTTTTCTCACCGATAGGCTCTCAAAGGTGTGTGAGGTTGTGCCCAGACTCCAGAAGCCGACCCCTTGGCAGCTTCACGCGCCAGGCATTGGAAGGTGGTGTAAAATGAAACTCACACCTCGACAACAGGCATTTCTCGACAAGCTTTTTGACCTGTACCGTGAATTCAACGGTCCGGTCCATTATTCGCTGGTAGCAAAACACCTGGGCGTCAACAAGTTTTCCGCTTATGATATGCTCAAGCTGCTTGAGAAAAAGGGGGTAGCAGCCTCGTCTTACATTCTCGATGAGGATCACGCTGGCCCAGGCCGCTCTATGGTTGTCTTCTATCCCACCCACAAAGCTGCCAGATTCCTGACCCAGTTGCGGCACGAAGTCCTCGGCGGCGACGAGTGGTACCAGGCTAAGGAACGCTTGCTGCAACGGTTGCAGGAAACCAAAGACTCCAACTACTCCGAAGCGTTACGCGATATCCTGGCCCGTCTGCCAGACGTCAAAACGCCTCTGCTGTACTGCACCGAGATGATCGGCGCGCTTCTCCTCAATTTGGCTAACGCCAGCCAGCAAACAGGTGAACTCATTCCCCGCCGGATGCTGACCAGCCTGACTGCGGGAGGTGAGGTCGGGCTGGGCACGCTAGCTGGCTTCAGCCTGGGCTCGACCATGTCAGGCCAGCCTGAGGATCCATCGCTTATGAGCAAACTGCTCGGCCATACCAAAGAGTTTCAGACTTATTTAAGCGAATTGAGCGAGGAGAGCGTCAACCGTCTCACCACCTTTTTGCAAGATGCGCTCCAGGCATTCGACTATTGATCTTGCCAGTGAATTCTGAGAAAGTGCGGCTCGACCGATGGGAAACGATTCAGCCGAAGGAAGGTTTTGAGCTTTCTCCAGCATCCAATCGAAACTAAAGAAGGAGGAAGAATTCCCACACGATGATCAAAATTGTCACTGACTCCACCTGTTACCTGCCCTCCGATACAGTCGAAAAATTTGACCTTCGTATTGTACCTCTCAATGTACATTTTGGCGAAGAGCAAACATTTCAGGAAGGCGTGACTCTGGACAACGACCAATTTTACACCATGTTGGCTGAGGCTCCAGAGCTGCCCACCACCTCCCAGCCGTCGCCGGGACAGTTTCGGGATATTTTTGCCGAATTGACCGAAGCCGGCCACGATGTGCTCTGCATTGTCATCTCCAGCAAATTAAGTGGCACTTATCAATCGGCTCTTGATGCCCGCGATATGTTGCCAGATGCCAACATCGTGGTCATCGACTCGTACTTTGTGGCCGCTGCCCTGGGGCTGATGGCGGTCACTGCTGCCGAGATGGCGGCTGAAGGCTATTCGATGGAGGAAATTGTCGCCCGGGTTGAGCAGATGCGGCGTGATATGAAGCTCTATTTTGTAGTGGATACTCTGGAGTATTTGCAAAAGGGAGGACGCATCGGTGCGGCGGCCGCCTTTTTGGGCACGCTGCTCAAAGTCAAACCCATCCTTACTTTAGACGAAGGCGTAATCAAACCGTTAGACAAGGTCCGCAGCAAACGCAAGGCCATACAGCGCTTGCTGTCCGAGCTAGAAGCTCACGTGTCGCCCGGTCAGCCAGTACAGGCAATTGTAATGCACGCCCAGGTACCAGACGAGGTTAGTGAACTTGAGGCTGAAGTGCGCCGCCGCTTCAAGTGCCAGCGCACCATCTTCGGAGAAGTGGGCCCGGTCGTTGGGGTTCACGCCGGACCGGGTGTGTTGGGGGCAGCTCTCTGTCCCGAGGCCTGGCCGCTGGAAGTTGCCTCTATCCAAGACCATGCGGCCCATGCCTCGGTCGCTGCTTGAAAGTCCGGGCATCCATACAAAGCCACCTTCGGCTATAACGGAGGTGGCTTTGTGCTTGCTATAATCCTGGCTATAATCCATTGGTGCGCAACCATCTCAGCCCAGCGGTGTTCTACTAATCAGATGCCGCAGGGCCAACCGTCAGGGGAAAGCAATGTCATCTGACGAAAATGCCCTGGTCGAACGAGCCAAAACCGATCCAGCGGCCTTCGGTATCCTATATGAACGTTATGTGAATAAAATCTATAATTACGTTTATTATCGAATCGGCAATCAGCACGATGCCGAAGACCTGACGGCGCGTACCTTCTACCGGGCGCTCGATCACGTAGAGCGTTACGTAGATCAAGGAGCTCCCTTCTCGGCATGGCTGTATCGCATCGCCCACAATTTGGTGGCTAATTGGCACCGGGACCAAAGCCGGCGCAAAATCATCTCATTAGAGGACATAAAGCTTAGTGTTCAACGCCGCCAGGGGCCGGATCAAATGGCCGAGCAAAATGAGGAAAAAGACGAACTGCTGGCTGCCATCCGACGCCTGCCTCCCGATCGCCAGCAGCTCCTCATCCTCAAATTTGTCGAAGGCATGTCGAACGCCGAGATTGGGAAGGTGATGGACCGCAGTGAGGGAGCGATCAAGTCCCTTTATCATCGAACACTGCTGTCACTGCGCGAGATGCTTGACGCCGAGGGGCAGCCTTAGAGCGAGTCGTGGGGTGGGCTTTCTAGCCCGCCTGAGCCTGCCCCACGAATTTTCAGAAGCTCATAGCCAGGCCGGGCTGAGCGCCGGGAAAAAGAAGATCACTGATTGTGATTAAAATCGTCACCGACAGCACATGTGATATGCCCGACGAGTGGGTATCGCGCTATGACGTTCGAGTGGTGCCGATTAATATCCAGTTTGGGCGTGAAACGTATCGCGAAGGGATCACGATTGACCATGCTGGCTTCTACCGCAAGGTAGAGGAACTGGGCATCATTCCCGCCACATCCCAGCCATCGGCAGGGGAGTTTTGTGAGGTCTATCAGGCACTGGCCGACGAAGCAGATGATGTCATCTCCATGCATGTCACGGCCAGGCTTAGCGGCACTACCCAATCAGCCGAATTGGCAGCCGATATGGTCAAAGATCAGGTGCGTGTCCATGTGATAGATAGTATGGCGGGATCAGCAGGATTGGGCTGGATGATCCTCGATGTCGCGCGTATGATTGAGGCCGGTGCCAGCGTCGAAGAGATAATCGCTCGCCTCGAAGCAAGCCGGCGCCAGTTGACGGTGGTTCTGATGCTGGCCGACCTGCGCTACGCCCAAATGAGCGGTCGGGTGGGGCGTCTGCAAAGCGCGCTGGCTTCGCTCTTGGACGTGAAGCCCATCATCTGGTTGGAAGATGGCCTGCTGGACGTCCGCGAGCGCGTTCGCAGTCGCAGCCGGGCCATCGAGCAAATGCTCGCCATTACTCGCGCAGCGGTGGGCGCCGACACGCCAGTCAACGTGGCGACTATTCACGCCGAAGCGCCAGCCGAGGCCGAAAAGCTCCTGGAACTGGCCCAGGAGAATCTGAACGTGCGCGAAACCTTTATTGAAGACCTGGCCGCTTCGCTGGCGGTTCACTTTGGCCCCGGAACGATTGGCCTGGTGACCTATCCGGCAAGCTCCTGAAGGTCGTAGAGGGATGCAGTGGCACAGGCGTGGAAAGGATGGATCCTATGCCAGAAGATGTAATCGTTGAAGTGTTAGCGGCTCACGCCGATCACTTAGCTCACAAAGAGTCCAATAGCGAGGATTATCTGAACCTCTTCCCGGCCTATCGGGATGAACTGTCGCCGTTGTTGCGCATTGCCGAACGGGTAAGAGCAGCGTTGGTGCCGGTGGCGCCCTCGCCTGCATTTGAGGCAGGTCTCAAACAAGACCTGTTGGCAGCCGCCATACAACGAGCAGAAAGACGGGATGCAGAGCCGAAAGCTTCTTTCCTCCGCCGTCGCGGAGTCCTCATCGGAGCGGCAGCAGTAGGCTCTGCACTTTCGGTGGCTGGCATCATTGCCGCTCTCTTGTGGCGACAGCGCTCTGTCGCTCGTGCGTAACGCGAGGCCCGCACAGCCTATGTGTAGGGCGACCAAGTCGCCCTTTCATTTTGAGCCATTTTTTGGTTATTTTGTGAACGCCGGCGCCGTGCCTGGGAACGACAAGAATGAAGACTATGGAAGGGGGGAGTACCATGTCCGAACGTTACAGTAAGATCACGGGTTGGGGCAAGTATGCTCCATCCAGGGTTCTCACCAACGCCGATCTGGAAAAGATGGTGGATACCAGCGATGAATGGATCCTGGCGCGAACGGGCATCCGTGAGCGGCACATCATCAGCCCAGGGGAAACGAACACCTCGATGTCGGTCGCGGCCTCGCGCCAGGCCCTCGACGTGGCCGGGCTGATGCCTCAAGACGTGGATCTCATCATCGTCGCCACTTCGTCGCCTGATCATTTCCTGCCCTCCGTGGCGAGTGAAGCGCAATATCAGTTGGGGGCGGAATGCCCGGCCTTTAGTCTTGTAGCTGGCTGCACCGGCTTCGTTTATGGGTTGGCGACGGCGCACCAATTCATCGCCACTGGTGCCTATGACCGGGTCCTGGTTATCGGTAGCGAAGTCATCAGCATGTTCGTGAACTGGGAGGACCGGAACACCTGCGTTCTCTTCGGAGATGGGGCCGGCGCGGTCGTGCTGGAGGCGAGCAGTCAACCCAGCGGAGTTCAATCCTTTGTGTTGGGCTCCGATGGCAGCGGCGGTGAGCATCTCATGGTGCGCGGGGGCGGCTGCGCTTACCCCATCACTCACGAGATGGTCGCAGACAA
This sequence comes from Anaerolineales bacterium, assembly GCA_024643945.1. The sequence continues at coordinate 9,722 of JAHELX010000038.1, read as the reverse complement.
GGCCATGTACATTGAGATGAACGGGCGTGAAGTCTTCAAATTCGCCACCCGGGTGATGGGAGAGGCTACGCTGCAAGCGGTCGATAAAGCCGGGCTTAGCCTGGACGACATCGATTTATTCATCCCCCACCAGGCCAACCTGCGTATCATTCAGTTGGCCGCGCGCCACCTCGGCCTGCCGATGGACAAGTTTTTCGTTAACATTGATCGCTACGGCAATACGTCGGCGGCGTCCATCCCGATCGCATTGGTAGAGGCGCTGGAAGAGGGCCGCATCCGCGATGGGATGAATATCTGTATGGTGGGGTTTGGCGGGGGCCTCACCTGGGCAGCGGCAGTGGTGCGCTGGGGCCAGCCAGCCGAGCCAGTGGAGTGGCCTCTGGTATGGCGCTTTGCCCCGGCCGGGCACAGAGTCTCGATGACAGCAGCCAGGATGCGCCTGCGCGCTCGCCAATTGGCTGATGTCGCTAGCTATCATGCCAGCTCATTGCTGCTCCCCCTGTACACCTTCGCCGGACTGCGCAAGCCAAAGGACCGGGACAAATGAGTACTGCGTACTGCGTATTGCGTAACACACGCAGTACGCAATACGCAACACCCGCTAAGCGTCACTCCAAGCACGTAATACACCAACCAGCGTCCTTACCCCTACACCGGTGTTGCCCCGCACGTAGTATGGCTTTTTGGGATAGGGTAGGTCGCGTTCCCACCAGTTAGTGCCGGCGATATCCATATGCGCCCAGGGATGCTTTTCCACGAATTTGGAGAGGAAGCGGGCTGCCGTCACGGAACCGGCTGGCCGCCCGCCAACGTTTTTCACGTCGGCGAAGGAGGTTGAAATCTGCCGGTCGTAGATGGGCGTGAGTGGCATACGCCACATTGGCTCCCCGGCCGCGTCACCGGCGGCACGGATCGTTTCCCATAGCAAGTTGTCGGTGACGTAGACACCGGTCATATAGTGCCCAAGAGCGATGACGATCGCACCGGTCAAGGTGGCCACGTCAACCACGGCAGCCGGGTTGTAGCGCTGGGCATAAGCCAGGGCATCGGCCAGAATCAGGCGACCTTCGGCGTCGGTGTTAATGACTTCGATGCTAGTCCCGTTCACCGCGGTGACGACATCCCCGGGGTGGGTGGCGGTGCCGCTGGGCATGTTCTCGGTCGCCGGCGCAATCGCCACCACTCGTTTGGGCAGACCGATAGCCCCTATCGCCTGCATTGCACCCAGTATCGCTGCTGCCCCCGACATATCGCCGCGCATCTCCTCCATTCCCTGATAAGGTTTGATAGAGATGCCGCCTGAATCGAAGGTGATGCCCTTGCCCACCAACACGAAGGGAGGGGCATCACTCCTGGCCGGGTTGTGCTCCAGCACGATGAACTTGGGCGGCTCATTAGCTCCCTGAGCTACACTGAGCAAGGCCCCCATTTTCAGCTCGGCCATTTGCTCCCGGTCGAATACCTGGCAGGTCATGCCGTAATCAGCGGCGATGCGCTGTGCCGTCTCGGCCAGCGCTGTGGGCGTCACCACATTGGCTGGCCGGTTAGCCAGGTCGCGCGCCAGGCAGGTTGCTTCGGCGATCGCCTGCCCCACTTTGGCGCCCGTCTCAACCTCCGACAACCTGGCGGCGTCGAACTCCACCAGCCTCAACGAGTCAACGTGTCGTTCGAAACCTTCACGGGGAATCACGCCGGGCGCGCCATAACGATACAGGCCCAGAATAGTGCCCTCTACCACGGCCTGGGCAGCATCGGCAAGCGACAGCCCACCTCGTCCTCCTCCGTGTACAATCGAGGCCAAGGTGCGAACTCCTGCATCCCGTGCTGCGCGGGCGGCAGCCGCGGCTGCCTGGCGCACCGCGTCCAGATCAAACTCCTCCTCGGGCCCCAAGCCCACGACGATTACCCGCCGCGCGGGGATGGCTCCGCGCGGGTAGAAGATGGCCGTCTCGTTCAAGTTGCCCCGGATGTCGCCATTGGCGATCAGGTCACGGATAGCGCCATTGAGGGCACTGTCTACTGCTCCCGTCCCGCCGCCTGGTTCGGTAACTCCCTGGAACAGATTGACCACAATCGCATCGACATCCACGCTTTGAATGCTTCCCGATTGAATAGATATGTCCACAGTTTCTTCTCCTTCCAGCGATGTGAGGATTCACGCCACATTCGGCGCGCCATATTTGGAGGTGTGTCCAAGAATTATTGCTGCAACATTCTACCACAAACTGTAGGGACGGGAAATAGCCTACCGGTGACTGCGGCGGATTGTCCAGGAGTACGCGCAGGAACTGGTCGCCCGGAATCGGGTTGCGTAGGGTCGTTCTGTTTTTCCTGTTGACTTCGGAAACAATCTACCGTATATTGGTGATAGAATAAACCACGCTGGCCTTTGAAACTGGTGAGACCCGGAGAGATGGCTCTTTAAGGAGGTGGCTGATGGATGATCCGCAACTCATCGCCAACCGTTATCAGCTTGGCTACTTGATTGGCGAAGGCGGCGTCGGCAAAGTCCATAAGGGCTTGGATACTCAGACCGGCCAGCCGGTTGCCATCAAGGTCCTCAGGCCGGAAATCATCCTCGACGCACCCCACCTGGTCGAACGCTTTCGGCGCGAGGGCCAACTGCTACGCGAGCTCAATCACCCCAATATCATCCAGGTGCTGGCCACCTTCGAGGAAGCCGGCCAGCATTACATCGTCATGGAGTACGCGGCAGGCGGCTCGTTGGCCGATTTGCTCAGAGAGCAGCCCCAGTTGCCCCTGGAGCGCACGGTGGGCATCGCGCTGGAGATAGCCGACGCGCTGGCGCGGGCGCATCACCTGAACATCATTCATCGCGACATCAAGCCGGGCAACATCCTCTTGGCCGCAGACGGCACGCCCCGCCTGACCGATTTCGGGCTGGCGCACATCGCAGGTCACCCGCCGATTACCAGACGCGGAGAAGTGATTGGTACCTTTCAATATCTCAGCCCCGAAGGCTGCAACCGCCAGGCTCTGGACGAGCGCACAGATATCTGGTCGCTGGGGGTGGTGTTCTTCGAGATGCTGGCCGGGGAACGCCCATTTGAGGGAGAGGGCTATCCAGGGGCGATCGTGAACGCCATCTTGAACCAGCCGCTGCCCAACCTGGCCGCGTATCGGGATGATGTGCCGCTGGCGTTGGACGATTTGATGCGCCGCATGCTGGCCAAGAACCGCGGGGCGCGTTTGGCCAGCATGCGGCAGGTAGCGGCGGAACTGGAGGCAATTAAACGTGGGGTGGCGCGTCACCCCACGCCGCGCCCAGCCTTGCCTGACCGGTCGGCAGCATCGGCCAGTAAAGGACAGGGAGAGGAAATGAAAAAGATCAAGGTTCTGATTGTGGATGATCACGCCGTCGTGCGCCAGGGCCTGCGCACCTTCATCGACCTTCAGGACGATATGCAGGTCGTCGGCGAAGGCATAAACGGAGCAGAGGCGATAGAACTGGCACGCCAACTGCAGCCCGATATCGTGCTGCTGGACCTGGTGATGCCGCAGATGAGCGGCGTCGAGGCGACCTCCAGGATCATCGAGGACAGTCCCAACTCGCGCGTGCTGATCTTAACCAGCTTTGGCGAAGATGACAAAGTCTTCCCGGCTATTCGCGCTGGCGCTCAGGGCTATCTGCTTAAAGATATCCATCCCGATGACCTGGTGCAGGCGGTGCGTGAGGCATATCAGGGTAAAGTCCAACTGCACCCCGATGTCGCTAAGAAGTTGATGTCGGCCGTGGCCGGGACCAGCCCGCAAGAAACCAGGCCGATTGGCGACCAGGCGACCAGCCCTGGCCTCGATCAACTGACCGAACGAGAGCGGGAGGTACTTCACTGGATCGCCCAAGGACGGAACAATCGCGAGATCGCACAGCAAATGATCATCAGCGAGAAAACGGTCAAGACCCACGTCAGCAGCATCCTCAGCAAATTGGGCCTGGCAGACCGGACCCAGGCCGCCATCTGGGCGCTCAAGCACGGCCTGGGCAACGAGTAGCGACTGGCGATTCCCAATGGCTATCCCTTCCTCGGCATCTGACCACTGGTTGTCCAGGATTCTCGTCCGCTATCTCGGCGTCTATTTGATCTACCTTGCGGTGCTGGTCCGGGCAGTGAACAGCTACTCTGGCCGGCCAGAAGCGGGCCTGGTGATGGTTCTGCTGGTGATGTACGGGCTGCTCTTGACCCTGGAGCCCTGGCTATCCCGCTGGCGGGGCTGGTACCCCTGGCTTTATCTCTTGCTTCAATCCGGGCTGGCGATGCGCCTGCTGCTCATCCCGCCCCACGAGGATTTTCTCCCTATGCTGTTCATCCCCCTTAGCCTGCAGGCCGTCCTATTTTTCAAGCGGCGGACGGGTTTTGTATGGATAGGAGCTTTCACTCTGGCGATAGCCGGCCCAGTGATGGCCGGTTGGCAGTGGGCGCTGTCTGGCCTGGTGATGGTCCTTTTGTTTGGCGGACTTTTTTTCATAACAGGAAATTATACCCACCTCATCCACAGGGCTGAAGCGGCTCGCCAGGAGAACCAGCGCTTGCTTGAAGAGTTGCAGGTGACCCACCACCAGCTTCAGGACTATGCGGCACAGGTGGAAGAGTACGCTGTGGCGCAGGAGCGCGGCCGTTTGGCACGCGAGCTGCACGATTCGGCCACGCAGACGATCTTTAGTATGAACCTGACCGTACAGGCGGCGCGCATGCTGCTCGAGAGGGAGCCAGGCCGCGCGGCTGAACAGCTCGACCGGCTGCAGGAACTGGCTCACAGCGCTGTAGGTGAGATCCAGGTGCTGGTCAACCAACTGCGGCCTCGCTCGCTGGCTGAAGAAGGGCTACCTGCGGCGCTGCGCCGGCTGATCGCCGAACGAGAGACGCGGGATGGCTTACACATCTGCCTGGAGGTGAGCGGGGAGAAGGCCCTGCCCGAACCGGTCGCGGTCGGCTTATACCGCATCGTGCAGGAGGCGCTCAACAACGTGACCAGGCACGCTGGAACGCGTGAAGCGGTCGTGCGGCTGAAGCTGGTCGAGGAACGGCTGTCGCTGGAGGTAGAGGATCACGGAGTTGGGTTTGATCCGGGCGCAGTCTCCCTCGAGAGTGGACACGTGGGGCTTTCGGGAATGGCGGAGCGGGCGCGCGAGCTGGGTTGGAAGCTGAGCTGCGACTCACAGCCCGGCCATGGCACGCGCATTTGCGTCGAGGAGATGTAGGGATGGCCCAACGCTCTACGGCTGTTCGCGCCACACCCCGCCGACACCGGGCTATCTACCTGCTCGGCTACCTCATTTTTTGCGTGGTAGCCGTTCGGGAGCTCACATTTCTCCCTGGTGAGTGGAACCCTCTCCTGGCCGCGGCATTGTTGGGTGTCATGTTGCTCCTGATGACGACCGATCCCTTTTTGTTCCGCCGCTTTCCCTGGTACCCTTACATCTATTTCCCTTTGCAGACTGGTCTGATCCAGGCCCTGGCTCTGTTGCGTCCCTATCAGGATATATGGGGAGTTCTCTACATTTTTATCAGCGTTCAAGCCTTCTATTATCTCTCCTTGCCGGCGGCAACGGCCTGGGGCGGCTTTTCCGCCGCTGCCATGATCCTCACCCTGATGTTGACCATGGGCTGGGCGAAAGGGCTGGGCCTGGCTTTGTCCTACGTTGCAGCAAGTGTCCTGGCGGTCTCGTATGAGGTCCTTTACAGCCAGGCCGAGACAGCCCGCCAGGAGAGCCAGGCGCTCTTGGCCGAACTGCAACAAGCCCATGAGCGGCTGCAGGCCTATGCCGCTCAGGTCGAAGAGCATGCAGCAGCCCAGGAGCGCGATCGCCTGGCGCACGCCCTCCATGACTCGGTCAGCCAGACTATCTTCGGCATCACCCTGACGGCCCAGGCGGCACGCCTCTTGTTGGACAAAGACCCTACCCGGGTGCCGGAACAACTCGAACGGCTGCAAGACCTGACGAGCGGCGCCTTGAGCCAGATGCGCTCGTTGATCACCCAGTGGCG
>JAHELX010000038.1:0-3614 GCA_024643945.1 Anaerolineales bacterium | reverse complement strand
CCCAGGCGGCACGCCTCTTGTTGGACAAAGACCCTACCCGGGTGCCGGAACAACTCGAACGGCTGCAAGACCTGACGAGCGGCGCCTTGAGCCAGATGCGCTCGTTGATCACCCAGTGGCGACCCAAGTAGGCTTCTAAGACCACAGGCGTAGCAGGTTCGCTGGCATTCATCCTCAAGTCTGATAAGAAATTCAGCCCACGCGACGAGGGCCGAACCCATCTTTAGCCCGATGACGTCACAAGGAAAATCGAGTATCCTATTGTTGCAAGCAGCGGATGATCAGCATCAGTAGGAGGATAAGATGAACCTGCAACTTCTTGGCCCCGTACAGACTCTTCACCCTGGCGCCCCCCATACTCGTGTCAGCCAGTTCGGCCAACTGCCCCAAGAGTCCCTGAAGCGCTGGGATGCTTATTCCTACCCGGACGAGGAAACCATCAGTGACCTGGCTGGCGAGATCACCCTCAGCCACCCGGAGCTCTTTTGTCTCCCCGAAGTCGAGCCGGATGAATTCGAAGTAGTCTTTGACTGGTTTCTGTCGTAAAGGAGCAGCGGTGATGAGACCCATCCGGGTATTGATTGTGGACGATATGCCTCAGGTCCGGCAGGGGTTGCTGACCCTGCTGCCGTTAGCTGGAGAGGCGGCCGGCCTGCAACTGGAGCTCGTGGGCGAGGCCGGCAATGGAAACGAGGCGATCGCGCAGGCCATCGCGCTGTGTCCCGATGTCGTCCTGATGGACCTGGAAATGCCCGAGATGGATGGCTATGCGGCTACCCAGGCCATCAAAGCCGTCCGCCCATCCACCCGGGTGATTGCCCTGACGGTGCATGGGGATACCGCAGCCCGGCATAAGGCGCACGAAGCAGGTGTCGATGAACTGATAGAAAAAGGCAGCCCAATGCCGCTGCTGATGCAAACCATCCGCGGCGGTGTGGAGAAATACAAGTCTTGAAAATCACAAAAAAAGGAAGGTATGTCATGGCTACTCAAACAGTCAGCATAGAAAGAGTTAAGGCGCAACCATCTGCCGTCGAGGGCCGTTCATCGGTCGGGTTCCGCTTGTCGTACATTGACAACCTGCGAATACTGCTCAGCATCCTGGTGATATTGCATCATCTGGCTATCGGTTATGGAGCCGATGGGGATTGGTACTATAACGAAGAAGGCAGGGTCACTATGCTTTCCGCCGTCTTGCTGACGCTATTCACCGCCACAAACCAGGCTTTCTTCATGGGGTTCTTTTTCATGCTCTCCAGCTACTTTGGTGTCAGATCCTATGAGCGGAAGGGAGCGGGGCTGTATCTCGTGGACCGGCTCAAGCGCCTGGGCATCCCCTTGCTGCTCTACCCATTCACCATCCTGCCACTTATCGAATACGTGGTCTATTACCGTGCTCAGGGATCTTTACTGCAATTTTTTCCTCGCTACCTGGCAGAGCTCAAGAGTCTTGCGGATAGTCCCCTGTGGTTTGTGGAGGCATTGTTGGCATTCTCGTTCGTCTATGTGCTGTGGAGGCTCCTGCCGAAACCTGCTTCCGCTCCCGCGCAGGTAGATGTGCCAAAGGATAGCCAGGTGCCCGGCAACCTGGCCATTGCCCTGTTCGCCCTCGGCCTGGGCCTGGTCACTTTTGTCGTGCGGATTTGGCTGCCTATAGGTTATTGGCTCGAACCGCTGCATTGGCAATTGGCGCACTGGCCGCAATACATCGCCCTATACGTCCTCGGCGTTGTTGCCTATCGCCGCAACTGGTTTGAGGGGTTATCCGCTGCTCAGAGCAAGTTGTGGATGCGGGTCGCCCTGATCCTCGTCCCGCTGTTCCCTACCGTAGCAATTGCAGGGGGAGCGTTGGAGGGAGACCTGACTCCATTCAAGGGGGGCATTCACTGGCAGTCTCTAGCCTTCTCTATCTGGGAGCAGTTCATGTGTATGGCGATGGTGGTCACTCTGCTGGTCTGGTACCGCAACCGGTTCAACCACCAGGGCAGGCTGGCCAGAGCGATGTCTGCCGACGCCTATGCCGTGTACGTCTTTATGGCGCCAGTGATCGTTCTGCTTGCCGTGGCTTTGAGGGGCATCCGACTGGAGATGGGGCTCAAATTCGTTCTGGTTGCGCCTGTGGCAGTGGCTCTCACTTTCCTGGTCGGGCACTATGTCAGAAAGCTCCCACTCGCCAGAAGCGTCTTGTAGGGAGTACTGAGAAACTTGTCTTTCGGGAAGATTGTCCGGCTCTTACTTATCGTGCCTATAGGGAGAACTACTATGAACGTCAAAATGGAGAAGCAAATGATGCAATCGAGCCAGGCGCTTAGAGCGCCTGGCGCAACGGCAGTCGACGCCCAGTCCAAGGCGACCGGCCGCTTGCTCTTCGTAGACAATATCCGGGTCTTGCTGACGATCCTGGTGCTGCTGTTCCATCTGATGATCATCTACGCCGGGACCGGTAGTTGGCAGTACACGGAAGGGAGGGAGGATTCCATCACCAGTGTGGTTGGCGCCTGGTTCGTTGCGGTCAACCAGGCTTACTTTATGGGCCTTTTCCTGCTCGTCTCGGCCTACTTTGTGCCGGGCTCCTACGATCGCAAGGGGGCGGGCCGCTTCCTGAAGGACCGCCTGATCCGCCTGGGGATTCCGCTGGCAGTCTATAGCTGGATTATTGATCCCCTGTTCGGATATGGGCGCTACACCTTGTCCGGGGGCCCGCGTTTGCCCATGTGGCAGGCTTACGCCCATCAGTTCAGGTACGGCACGCTGTTCGGCCCTGGGCCGCTGTGGTTCGTCGAGACCCTGCTCATCTTCTCGGCCCTGTACGCGCTGTGGCGGCTCCTCGTCCGGCCTCGCCCCGCAAAGGCGACGGTGGAGACCCGGTTCCCCGGCAACGGCCTCATCGCCCTCCTGGCTCTGCTGCTAGGGGTGGCGGGCTTCCTGGTGCGCCTGTGGCTTCCCATCGGCTATAGCTTTGTGCCATTGAACCTGCAGTTCCCCTTCTTTGCACAGTATATCGTCCTTTTTTGCCTGGGGCTGATCGCCTATCGCCGCAACTGGTTCCAGAGCCTGCCCGAGGCCACAGGCAGGTTCTGGCTGAGGGTGGCGATTGTTTTGATCCTCCTCTTCCCGCCCCTGGCCCTGGCCGGCGGCTCCCCGGAGCCCTTCGCTGGTGGTTGGCACTGGCAGGCCTTCGCTTACGCTCTCTGGGAGTCTTTCCTCTGCCTCGCCATGTGCACCGGCCTGGTGTACCTGTTCCGCCGCCACTTGAATCACCAGGGACCCCTGGCCCGCTTCCTCTCGCCTAACGCTTACACTGCCTATCTCATCCACGGCCCGATAATTACCGCCATTGCCCTCGCGGCGCGGGACGTAATGCTTTATCCGCTGCTCAAGTGGGGCCTGGTGGCGCTGGCGGCTGTTCCACTGTGTTTTGTGCTCAGCAGCCTGATCCGAAAGTTGCCCTATACGGATCGAGTCCTATGACCGCCGGGCTGAGATGAGGGAGAAGGAAACTATCAGGTACTCGCCGTCCATCGGCCTGTACCAGCCCGGTATTCTTCCCTTTGTGCGTCGAAAGCCTTGATTCTTGAACCAAGGCCCAACTGATTCCCCTAGCGTTTGGTAAA
>JAHELX010000037.1 GCA_024643945.1 Anaerolineales bacterium | reverse complement strand
TGGGGGTAATGGCACTGACTGGTCTGGCCTTCGCTGCCACACTGGCCGCCAAAAACTTTGGCGTCTCGCTCCAGGAATTCCACGTGGTGGTGTGGGATGGAGCCGCCTTTTACACCTTTGTGCGGCTGATTCGTAGCCCAGATACTGAATCCCCAGTGCCAGCGACCCCTGCCAACAGCCTGATCTGGCACGTCGTGGACGCCTTTCTGCTGGGCGTGACGTTGATGGCCTTCTACGCCATCTACCAGTTCTTTTTCACCGATCAGGCCGTTACCGCTGAGGGCGTCCACCGGGCACTAGGCGTGTACGGCTCGCCCAATAACCTGGCGTTGCTGCTGGACCGGGCCGCGCCAGTGCTGATAGCCATTGCCGTCTTCTCCCCTGTAGGCGGACGAATGCGCCAACGCCGGATAATGTACGGTCTGGCGCTGGTTCCCACGCTGATGGCGCTGGTCCTCACCTTTAGTCGAGGCGCGTTGTTACTGGGTCTGCCGGCCGCCGTCTTGTTCATCGGCATTATGCGCGGGGGACGGGCATTGTGGGCTACACTGGGAGCACTGGCCGTCGGAGGGGTTGGCCTATTGCCGCTGTTTGGCACCGACCGCTTCCGCTCGATGCTCGACACCAGCGCCGGCACTGGTTTCTTTCGCCTGCGTCTGTGGCAGAGTGCGTCGGCTATGTTAAGTGACCATCCCTGGCTAGGCGTCGGCCTGGACAACTTCCTGTATCAGTACCGCACTCGCTATATCTTGCCCGATGCCTGGCAGGAACCGAACCTGAGCCATCCCCACAACATCCTACTCGACTTTGGCACACGTTTGGGAGTAGGCGGCATCGCTGTGTTATTATGGCTGCAATTTGCCTTCTGGCGAGCCGCCTGGCACCTGTACCACCGCCAGCCGCCGGGAGAAGAACGAGCGCTGATCCTGGGCCTGATGGGAAGTATGGTTGCTATCCTGGCCCACGGCATGGTGGATAACTCATTTTTTCTAGTAGATCTGGCCTACATCTTCTTCCTGACGCTAGGGGTAGTAGGGAGACTTGCAGCAAGTCGCGAAGAGAGGATCGAAGGTTAAAGACGACACTCGTACACCTGCAATCCTGGTCTTTGCCACTCTGCCACCTCCTACCCGTTGCTTGTACCCACGCCTTGTCATCTTTGACGCCTCAGCCTCCCTGCGCTATACTGCTCACTGCTATAACCCATCATTTACATGGAGGTCATACTATGCGCGTCCTCATCACCGGAGGAGCTGGCTTCCTGGGCTCTCACCTGTGTGATTACTTTTTATCCAAAGGCCACGACGTCATCGCCATGGACAATCTGATCACTGGCACCACGGCCAATATCGAGCATCTGGCCGGTCACGAGCGCTTCCTCTTTATCAAACACGACGTCACCAACTACATCTATGTCGATGGCCCCCTGGATGCCGTGCTCCATTTTGCTTCACCGGCCAGCCCCATTGATTACCTGGAGTTGCCCATCCAAACTCTCAAGGTGGGCGCCTTAGGAACCCATAAAGCCCTGGGACTGGCCAAGACTAAAGGCGCGCGCTTCTTGCTGGCTTCTACCTCTGAAGTGTATGGTGACCCGCTGATCCATCCCCAGAGGGAGGACTATTGGGGTAATGTGAACCCTATCGGGCCGCGCGGGGTTTACGACGAGGCCAAGCGCTTTGCTGAGGCAATGACCATGGCTTACCATCGCCATCACAGCGTTGATACACGGATAGTGCGCATCTTCAATACCTTTGGCCCTCGCATGCGACTGAACGACGGACGGGTGGTGCCTAATTTCATTGCCCAGGCCCTGCGTGGCAAGCCGTTGACCGTGTACGGCGACGGAACCCAGACACGTAGTTTCTGCTACGCAAGCGACACAATAGAAGGCATTTACCGACTGCTCCTGTGTGACGAAACAGACCCGGTTAACATCGGCAATCCTAGAGAGATGACCATCCTCGAATTCGCACGCAAGATCATTGAGCTGACCGGTAGTTCATCGCAAATCACTTTCGTTCATCCCGAAGACGTGCGGATTAAAGACGACCCCAAAGTACGTCAGCCCGATATTAGCAAAGCGCGGCGTGTACTGGGCTGGGAACCAAAGGTCAGCCTGGAGAAAGGGCTTGAAACGACAATTGCCTGGTTCCAGGATCAGGTTTGAGTCTACATGAAGACGTAAGCTTGACCGCAAGATTACATCGACGTAAAATTAAAGACATGGGAAGTTCTATGTTTGCGCCTTATTTAACCGAAAAGGAACACGCCCACCAGGCGGTCGTGCGGGCTGCGGCCTTGTGCCGACAAGTACAGGCTGAGATGATCCATCCGACCTCAGCCCAAAAGGCCGATCACAGCCCGGTCACAGTAGCCGACTACGGTTCGCAGGCTGTTATCTGCCAGGGATTGGCCGAGGTCTTCCCTGACGACCCGGTCGTAGCCGAGGAGACGGCCGAAGACTTACGCCATTCCAGTCAGACCAAGATGTGGGCCCAAGTTACCGCCTACGTGCGCACGCTGCTGCCCGAGGCGACCGCTAGCGACGTATGCACTTGGATAGATCATGGAAACGCCGAGCCTGGTCTGCGCTTTTGGACCCTGGACCCCATTGATGGCACCAAAGGCTTTTTGCGCAGCGAACAATACGCCATAGCCCTGGCCCTCATTGTGAACGGCCAGGTGCAGCTTGGCGCGATGGCCTGTCCCAATCTTTCTCTGGATCTTTCACAACCGGACGGTCCACGGGGAGTTGTCTTTCTGGCGGTGCGCGGAGGAGGGGCCGAGATGTTCCCGTTAGACGGTGGCCCGGCCCAACCAATTGCTGTCGTACCCCTGGCGGATCCACAAGCCGCTCGCTTTGTCGAGAGCGTCGAATCAGAACACGCCAACCATGCTGCGCACCAATCGCTGGCCTATGCCTTGGGCATCACACGGCCTTCGGTACGCCTCGACAGCCAGGCTAAATATGGTGTCGTCGCCCGAGGGGAAGCGAGTATCTATCTGCGGCTGCCTTCAGCCCAAAAGCCGGACTACCGTGAACACATCTGGGACCACGCCGCCGGCAGCTTGATCATCCAAGAGGCAGGCGGGTGGGTGACAGATGCCCTGGGTCGAGATCTCGATTTTGGGCAGGGGAAACAATTGTCCAAAAACCGGGGTATCATCGCCTCCAACGGGCATTTGCACCCCACTATACTCCAAGCCGTGCAAGGGATTCAGCCGGCAGCAGTTCACGATTAGCCATCGGCCAACGGATCACAGCCAGTTGCTTATGTTCTCAGATTATCGCCTTCGTCAACGTGAATACCTGCTCCAGATCAGCCGGGCCATGACAGCCCGGCTCGATTTGCCCTCACTGCTCAGACTCATCCTGGAAAACGCCGTCGAAATCTTGAGCGGCCAGGCAGGCCTGATCGTGTTGCGCCGGGGGGACTCCGCGTTTTACCCCCGAGTCAGCTATGGGTTACCCGTGCAGGCTATTCATCTTTTCGACTCTTTGTGGCGCGACCTGCCGGCGGTGGTAGACCGCCAGCAGTGGCAAATCCCCGACCTCTCAATGCGCCTACGCCTGGCATCGGCTGCGGCTGGCGTGCCGCTGCGCCAGGTCGTCACCCTGCCAATGGTTATCAAGGACGAAATCATCGGATTGATCTACATTTTCCGATCCCAGGGAGCAGACTTCACCCGCAACGACCGGCAGGTGCTTGCCGACTTTGCAGACCAGGCTGCCATCGCCGTGCAAAACGCCAGGCTCTATGAGCAGGTGAACGACGAACGCGCGCGACTGAACGCCATCATCGAGAACAGCGGCGACGGTGTAATGATCCTGGGCCCGGACCGTACCATTCGCACCTGGAATCGGACATTGGTCGGCATAACCGGCGTGCCCGCTGAGGAAGCTATCGGGCGTCACTGCTACGAAGTGTTGGATCTGCACAATCGCCAGGGGGTCAGCGTGTGCCACACCGCTTGCCCACTGGTGAAGCCCCCTGAAGATGGGCGGCTTTACGCTGAGGGGGATACCCAGCGCGCTGACGGAATTAAGGTGACTGTAGCCGATAATTACTCGCCTCAATACGACAGCGAGGGCAACGTGGTCAGCGTCATCGCCAACGTGCGAGACGTGAGTCGTTTGCGAGAGGCGGAAGAACTGAAGAACACTTTACTCTCGGTCATCTCCCACGAACTTAAAACGCCGGTCAGCATTATCAAGGGATATGCCGGCACCCTGGCTCGCCAGGATGCGGATTGGGACAAAGAGACCCTGGCTGAAGGCCTGGCCATCATCGAAGAAGAGGCGGATAAGCTCAACAAGTTAATAAACAACCTGCTAGATGCGAGCCGATTGCAGGCGGGGGGACTGAAACTGCAATTTGCCTATCTGGATCTGCCCTCAATGGCCGAAAAAGCGGTCGAGAGGTTTCGCACGCAGACCGACCACCATTCGTTTTCCGTCGATTTTCCACCCAGCTTTCCGCCAGTAAAGGGTGACTATGAGCGCATTCGGGAGGTGTTGAGCAACCTCATCAGCAATGCCATCAAATATTCGCCCCATGGCGGCCTCATCCGCGTCGGCGGGCGGGTCGAAGGAGACGAGGTGCTGATCTTCGTCAGCGATGAGGGGATCGGCATTCCGACCACCGAGCAAGAGCGCATTTTCGACCGATTCGCCCGCGTGGACAACAGCCTCACCCGACAAACGCCCGGCGCCGGACTGGGTCTCTTCTTGGTCAAGGCCGTGGTCGAAGCGCACGGTGGCCGCGTCTGGGTGGACAGTCGGCCAGGTCAGGGATCCACGTTTAGCTTCACGCTACCCGCAAGTAATTAGCTTCTGATGCAAAGCTGCTCCCTCACTCTTCTTGGGAAGTCCGTGAATTTGACATGATAACTTTCCTCTGAGATAATGAACCAAGAGCCCTCGGCAGAGACGCTATATGGCTTAGGATAGCTCCGGGTGAACAACCATGGAAGACGCAAAACTCATCCTCGTCGTAGATGACGAGCCGCGCATGCGGCGTTTTATGCGAATGAACTTAGATCTGGAAGGATACCGGGTCATCGAAGCCAGCAATGGCATGGAGGCCATAGACCGCGTGCGCGAAGACCTGCCGGACCTGGTGTTGTTAGATGTCATGATGCCTGAGATGGATGGCTTTGAGGCCTTGCGCTTTATCCGCAAAACGTCCAGCGTGCCGATCATTATGCTGACGGTCAAAGGCGACGAAGAAGACCGGGTGCGCGGCCTGGAGTTGGGCGCCGACGACTATGTGACCAAGCCATTCAGTCCCCGTGAACTGGCCAGTCGCATCAAAGCAGTTCTTCGGCGGTCCGAAATGCCGGTGCCGGCTGATCAATCCGTCATCAAAGTGGACGACCGTCTGCAAATAGATTTCAATCGTCGGCAGGTCATTGTAGAGGGAAAGGAGATCAAGCTGCGTCCCACAGAGTATCGTCTGCTCTACCACCTGGTCAACAACGCTGGTTGGACGCTGCCCCACGAGACACTCCTGGCTAAAGTTTGGGGTCACGAATACCGAGACGAAACTCATTACCTGCGCCTCTACATCACCTATCTTCGCCAAAAAATCGAAGAAGACCCCACCCACCCCAAATACATCCTCACCGAACGAGGACTTGGCTATCGCTTCGTGGACTTCAAGAAGGCCGACTTATAGATACCCTTTTGCGCCCTGTACAGGGTACTTCAAGGAATAACCCAGGATCCTCTATGAAAGCTTGTCTGATACTCAATCCAGCCGCCGGCCCCAGGGATTTCCACCGGCAATTGAAAAGAGCTGTGGAACATCTGCGCACTCGCGGTTGGGAAGTGAAATTGCTTGAGACGACAGAGAAGGGTGATGCTGTCCACCTGGCCCAAGGTGCTGCTGATAAAGGGTACGACGTGGCCATAGCCGTGGGCGGGGATGGCACCATTAACGAAGTGGTCAACGGTCTCGCGGGTACCGACACTGCCTTAGGAATCATCCCTGCCGGCACCGCCAACGTTTACGCCGCTGACGTGGGCATCCCCATCTGGAACCCACTGCGCCCTAATGCAGTGCGTATCGCCGCCGAGATCATCGACACTGGTCAGCGGCAGAAGATTGATCTGGGCCATGTTGAATTGGCGGACGGGCGGAAACGTTATTTTTTTATGTGGTGTGGTGTAGGCCTTGACGCAGCCATCTCACAAGAGGTACGAACTGAAGACACGCGTCGCCTGGGAATGGCAGCCTGGGTCATCGCCGGAGTGATGGTCGCGCTTAATTTTATGGGAACCCGTGGGAACGTGATAGTCGGCAACCAGAACGAGCGCAAGCGGGTGCTGTGGGCTATCGCTAGCAACGGCCAACTCTACGGTCGGCTGTGGCGCATCGCCCCCCAAGCTAAGATGAATGACGGGATCCTCGACCTGACCGTCTTTGAAGGCTACGGCGTTCTCTCCACCATCCGCCACCTGGCTGGGGTGACGCTAGGTCGATACGCCCGCGATCCGACCGTTCATTTCTATCGTGGCTGTTCTTTCGCCATCGAAACACGCAAACCCTTGCCGGTCCACGTCGACGCTGAACCAGTGGGAACGACGCCGGTGCAAATCAACGTCGTTCCTCGCCACCTGAATGTGGTGTTGCCATCCAAGTTACCTACTCACCTTTTCATAGGAGAGTCGCGCTGAAATACATTAACTATGGCCTGTTGGTCTTTATCCCTCTCGCCATCCTCGGCGACTTCCTACGTTGGTCACCGGTTCTGGTGTTCGCCACTGCCGCCCTGGGTGTGGTGCCACTAGCTGGTTGGTTGGGAGCCGCCACCGAAGAACTGGCAATCCACACGGGTCCCCGCCTCGGGGGGCTGCTCAATGCCACGTTGGGGAACGCTGCAGAACTCATCATAACCCTGGTCGCTCTTCGAGCTGGTGCGCTCAATCCGGAACTGCGCGAAGGCTTGAATGAACTAGTCAAGGCGTCCATCACTGGCTCCATACTGGGTAATGTACTGCTCATTTTGGGCCTGAGCATCTTATTGGGAGGGCTGAGGAACAGCACACAACAATTCGACCGAAGACAGGCGGGCGTCAACTCGACGATGCTGATTCTGGCCGTCATCGCCTTGGGCGTGCCGTCGCTCTTTGGCCATGCGATTGAAGCAGTCAATCACGACGCCGTGGAATACCTCAGTTTAGGGGTGGCTGTCGTCATGATTGTTGTGTATGGGCTGAGCATCATCTACGCCTTTGGCTATGGAACTACCAGCAAAGTTGAGGAGGCAGAATCTCGAGATGTAGTGGAGGGACATGAAGTCGCCCGTTGGCCAGTTCGTGCAGCGGTTGGGATATTGGTTGTCGCCACATTGTTCATCGCCTGGCTGAGCGAGATTCTAGTCGGGGCAGTAGAACCGGTGGTCGCCCAATTGGGCGTTACCGAGTTCTTCCTGGGTATCATTCTTGTGCCATTGGTGGGCAACGTGGCAGAACACGTGGTGGGTGTTCGGGCCGCCGTAAAGAACCGTATGGAACTTTCCCTGGCCATCTCATTGGGATCCAGCCTCCAGATCGCACTTTTCGTCGCCCCTTTCCTCGTCTTCGCCGGATTGCTGATGGGGAATCCGATTACCCTGGTGTTCAACCAATTTGAACTCATCGCTTTGGTGGGAGGCGTATTGATCGCGGCTCTCATCGCCCTGGATGGGGAGAGTAACTGGTTGGAAGGAGCTCAATTGCTCGTCGTGTACGCCATCATCGGTATGGCTTTCTTCTTCCTCCCAACCTGATTCGGCTTGTCTCTCATTTGCGTAGCTGCCGCTTGCCTCTCGGCCTGTCCGTGGTATAATCTTTTTTACGTTATCTTTCTCGAAAAGTCCCCCATGAAGCAGGCAGCGCCCGACCCCTGCAGTAGGTGTGCCTTGTAATGAAGGACGCTCTTCGAGAAGTATCAACAAAGTACTTGTTCAAAAACAACTTCGTATTTTTGTGGCGGTTTTACGCCTAATTTCCATTCCAAAGTGCGAAGTTATTGATGAACAAGTGCAAAGTACTTGTTCAAAAACAACTTCGTATTTTTGTGACGGTTTTACGCCTAATTTCCATTCCAAAGTGCGAAGTTATTCATGAACAAGTGCAAAGACACAAGGGAGATAATTACTGTGACGGTTGTGTTCTACATAAACCTAATTCAAATTGTTGTCTCTATTGCCCTTATCGTAATCATCTTGGTCCAGGCCAAGGGAACCGGACTGGGCGGCATTTTTGGCGGCGACAGCAGTATCTACAAGACCCGCCGAGGTGTCGAAAAAACACTTTATCAGGCCACTATCGGGCTGGCGGTAACCTTTTTTATAGTCTCGATTGCCAGTGTGCTTCTGGCCGGCTGAAGGAAGATGGAAGCTTGGGAGGTCGGAGGATTTATTTTAACCTTCCAACCTTCCGGCCTCCCAAGCTTCTAAACCTGCAAACTTTCAATGGGACGCTACATCCGCTGGCAAGCACTCATCGCTCTTAGCGGCATCACCCTGGTAGGAGTCTTTCTCTACTCCATCGCCCTATCGCGTACTACGGTGCTGGTGCCAGAGGAAGGGGGTATCTACACTGAAGGGCTGGCCGGCGCTCCCCAGTACGTGAACCCACTTCTGGCTCAATACAACCAGGTTGACGAGGATCTGGTAGCCCTTATCTTCAATGGCCTCACCCGTACCGATGAAAAGGGTGAATTGGAACCTGACCTGGCCTCAAGCTGGACGGCCTCGCCTGACGGCCGTACCTACCTTTTCTATCTACGTCGTGACGTTCGCTGGTCCGATGGCGAAGCGTTTGATGCTGACGACGTACTCTTCACCATCGGCCTGATGCAAGATCCGGACTTCCCCGGTGTGCCTTACCTGTCGGACCTGTGGCGCACCGTGAGCGCAGAAAAAGTAGATGCTTATACCATTCGCTTTCGACTTAAAGAGCCCTTCCCCCCATTTGCCGACTATACAACCATCGGCATACTTCCAGAACACGTGCTACGCGATGTGCCTGCTCGCGACTTGTTGATCCATCCTTTCAACACTCATCCCATTGGCACTGGGCCTTTTCTTCTTGAAAGTATGTCAGCCGAACAGGCACTGCTGGTTCCCAATTCGCACTACGTTTCCCCGAAAGGGAGAAATGTTCGACGCGAACGACCATACCTGGCTGGGATCGAATTTCGTTTTTACCCCACCTATGAGCAGTTGCTAACCGCCTATCAAGCGGGTGAGATTCAGGGCATCAGTTATGTCCCCTCGTATCTTTTTCCAGAAGCTGCGGCTTTGACTTCGCTCAACCTGTATAGCGCCCGGCTCTCCGGTTATCAGATCGTGTACCTGAATTTGCAGGACCCCGAAGGCTCTCCCTTCTTTCAGGATGCCCGCGTGCGCCGGGCTTTGCTCCTCGCCCTGGACCGGCAAGCTCTGATCAACGAAGCGCTCAACGGACAGGGGATAGTGGCAAGTGGGCCCATCCGTCCATGGAGTTGGGCCTACGACTCGGAACTCCCCCCCGTCGAACACGACCCGGCGCAGGCCGAAGCATTGCTGGCTGAAGCCAACTGGCTCGACACCGACAGTGATGGGATCCGCGATAAGAACGAACACCCCTTGCAATTCACCTTGCTCACGGGTGAAGACCCAGCCTTCATCCGGCTGGGACACGCCATGGCCGAGCAGTGGGCCAGATATGGCATCCGTGTCCAGGTGGAGCCGCTAGGTGCCGGTCTGAGCGATCATCTGCGGTCGCGAGATTTTCAGGCAGTTTTAGTCGAACTCCTCCTCTCTGGGGACCCCGACCCTTATCCCCTGTGGCACCAGACACAGATCGAAGATGGCCAAAACTACGGCGGCTGGGATAACCGTGAGGTCAGCGAAGCCCTGGAACAGGCCCGCTCTGTAACTGACCGGGATCAACGCAAGGCCTATTACCTCCAATTCCAGCGCATTTATGCCGAAGAAACCCCAGCATTAATCATTGCCTACCCCACCTATACCTATGCCGTAGACCAGAGTGTGCACAACGTGCAAATTGGCCCTATGGTCAACCCATCAGATCGTTTCCGCAACATCGCCGACTGGTATATCAACACCCGCCGCGTTATCCTCGCCGAAGCCCGACATCTTGAAAAATGAATAGTCCTGTCGTCCCATGCTAAATCGTTGACATTATGTCGAAACTAGTGTACAATAATAACAAGACATAAGTCATCACTGGTGCCCCGTCAACACCATGATTTGGTGGGTAAGAACAGCCGACATAGGCGTCCAATGAACCAATCAATTTAGCTTTGACAGGGCATTAGCTGGGTTGACCTCCGGCAGCAGATGGCAAATGGCAGATTAGTACGTACTTGCCATCACAGATTACTGACTACCGGCTGTTGAATAGGTAAACATTGAAGAAAAAGAAACGCGCGCCCCAATTTCCCCTTACCCAGTTTATCGCCATCGTCGTTATCACCATCTCGCTGTTTCTCGTGGTCGATTTCGCGCGCCGCACAGCAGCTACCTATAAGATTAGAAACGAAGCAGTCCGGCTGGAAGAAGAGGTCACGGCCGACCGAGCTCGTCACCAGGCGCTAGAAGCGCGGCTCAGCTACGTGCAAAGTGATGCCTACGTGGAAGAAATCGCCCGTACCCAACTCAAATGGGCACAGCCGGGAGAAACCGTGGTAGTAGTGATGGCTACCCCTCAGACTGCCCCCACCCTTTCACCGGGCGATCAGCCTGTCGCGGCCGACGGTACACCTCTCCAGTCCCCGTGGCAGGCATGGTGGTTCCGCTTTTTCAATGTCCCCCCGCCAATGTAAGCAGCAAGACTGTCCTTACCGGCAGTCGCTTGTGTAGCGCAAGTTGGTGAGTCTCCTCATTTGTGCATCCCTTTCTGGGATTCTCCGATCATCATGGTAAAATACCGCTGTAAGCTTTTACGTGGCTAAGGGCCTATCCCAGGATCCCCAACGCTCCCGCTGGACGAGCGTATGTCCTCTGGCTATAATTCAGCCGTGGACCCTACCCAAGAGGCATGGTATCGTCCTCCTTGAGCAGGTTCTGGGATAGATGCTGAGAAATGAGAAGCAAAAAGAGGACGAAATGAAAACTATACATGGATTCCAACTGTTCCGGGATCAAGATATTTCTGAACTGAACACCAGGGCCAAGCTCTTCCGCCATGTCAAAACCGGCGCCGAACTACTATCGCTGGAAAACGATGACGAGAACAAGGTTTTTGGCATCACCTTCCGCACCCCACCCACCGACGCCACCGGTGTAGCGCACATTTTAGAGCACTCGGTACTATGCGGTTCGCGCAGATATCCGGTCAAAGAACCCTTTGTGGAGTTGCTAAAAGGCTCTCTCCAAACCTTTCTGAATGCTTTTACCTACCCCGACAGAACCTGTTATCCCGTAGCCAGCCAGAATTTGCAGGACTTCTACAATTTGATTGATATCTACCTCGACGCCGTCTTTTACCCACGCATTACACCTCACATCTTCCAGCAAGAGGGCTGGCATTACGAACTGGAGAACCCTGACGATCCACTCATTTTCAAAGGGGTCGTCTTCAATGAGATGAAGGGCGCCTTCTCCTCTCCCGACCGCATGCTTGCCGAGTACTCGCGACACTCTCTCTTTCCTGACACCACCTACGGTCTCCAATCCGGTGGGGATCCCCAACACATCCCGGAACTCACTTACAAGCAATTTAAGACCTTTCATCAAAATTACTACCATCCTTCCAATGCCCGCATTTTCTTTTACGGGGATTCACCCGCAGAAGATCGTCTGCGCCTGTTGAACGACTACCTCGAAGATTTCGAGCCCTTAGAGATCGACTCGGCTGTCCCTTTGCAACCGCGCTTTGACCAGCCGAAACACATCGACCGCTTTTACGCCGTCAGCCAGGACGCCGCCATCGACAAAACAGATAGGGTGACCGTCAATTGGCTGTTGGCCGAGACCACCGATCCGGAGACTAATCTGGCTCTGCACGTTCTGGAGCACGTCCTCATTGGCACGCCCGCTTCTCCATTGCGCAAGGCACTCATCGACTCTGGCCTGGGCGAAGACCTGGCGGGGGTAGGCCTTGAGGACGAATTGCGCCAGATGTTTTTCTCCACCGGATTGAAGGGCATTAACGTCCAGAACGTCAGCCAGGTCGAGACGCTCATTTTGCAAACTCTCACCAGCCTGGCTGAGGAAGGCATCGACCCTCTTACCATCGAGGCAGCCCTCAACACCATCGAATTCCGTCTGCGCGAAAACAACTCCGGTGCCTTCCCGCGCGGACTGCTTCTGATGTTACGTTCGCTGACTACCTGGTTATACGACGGAGACCCTTTGACTCTCCTGGCCTTTGAAGCTCCCTTGACTACTCTGAAAGCTCGCCTGGCTAATGATGGAACTTATTTTCAGGATATGATCCGCCAGCGCTTTCTGCAGAACTCACACCACACCACGCTTGTCCTTCAAGCCGATCCCGACTTGCAGGAACGGGAAGATACCGCCGAAAAGAAGCGACTGGCTGAGGCGCGCGCCGCTATGAGCAAGTCTGACTTGCAAGCACTCATCGTCAACACCCGCGAACTCAAAAAGCTGCAAGAAACTCCGGATCCGCCTGAGGCCCTGGCCACGATCCCCAGTCTGAAGCTATCCGACATGGACCGGCAGAACAAGATCATCCCCCTGGCACAGCTTGAGCGAAGCGGAACCCGAATCTTATACCACGATCTCTTCACCAATGGCATCACTTATCTGGAGGTGAGCTTCAATCTGCACACCTTGCCCCAGGAATATCTGCCCTACGTCCCCCTCTTCGGCCGGGCCTTGCTGGAGATGGGCACCGAGGAGGAAGACTTCGTGACCCTATCGCAGCGCATCGGCCGCAAGACGGGAGGGATTCAGCCCGCATCCTTCACCTCGGTTATCAGAGGGACCAATCAGGGCACGGCCTGGCTCTTCTTACGGGGCAAGGCGATGCTGGCACAGGCCGCTGACTTGCTGGCCATCTTGCGTGACGTGTTACTTACTGCCCGGCTGGACAACCAAGAACGGTTTCGGCAAATCGTGCTGGAGGAAAAAGCACGGCAAGAAGCCGGGTTGGTGCCGGGAGGGCACCATGTGGTTGACACACGACTGCGCGCCTACTTCAACGAGGCCGATTGGGCTGCTGAGCAGATGGGCGGTGTCAGCTACCTCTTCTTCTTACGCCAATTGGCCCAGACGGTCGATGCCGATTGGCCCGGTGTGCTGGATAAGCTCGAACAAATGCGGCGTATTTTGCTCAATCGCAATGCTATGCTGTGCAATGCGACGTTAGACGAGACGAATTGGGCCCGTTTTGAGCCCCAACTGGCCGATTTCTTGGCTGCCTTGCCAGCCGCACCGGTCAAGCTAGTCGCGTGGTCACCGCAGTATGGTCCAGGGTTCGAGGGCATGACCATCCCTGCCCAGGTCAATTATGTGGGCAAAGGGACCAACCTGTATGCTTTGGGGTACCAATTGCACGGTTCAGCGATGGTCATCACCAAATACCTGCGCAACACCTGGCTGTGGGAACGTGTGCGAGTCCAGGGTGGAGCCTACGGCGCCTTTTGTCTCTTCGACCATCGCTCCGGGGTACTCAACTACGTCTCCTACCGCGACCCTAACCTGCTGGATACCCTCGACAACTACGACCGGGCCAGCCAATTTCTACGCCAGATCGAGCTAAGCGACGACGAACTGACCAAAGGCATCATCGGCGCTATCGGCAATATGGACGCTTACCAACTGCCCGACGCCAAAGGCTACACCTCAATGCTGCGTCATTTGGCCGGCGACACCGATGGCGCCCGGCAACGCCGGCGCGACGAGATTTTGAGCACCACCCGCGCCGACTTCAAGGCCCTTGCCGACGTGCTGGAACAAGTCCGGGACAAAGGGCTGGTGGCGGTGCTTGGCTCCCAGGCGGCCATCGAGGCGGCCAACGCTGCACGCCCGGGCTGGCTCGACGTTCTTAAGGTTCTATAAGTTATCCTACACTTAGCGGGCGGCCTTCTGGCCGCCCGCTATTGTGATAGATCTGCTGCCCTGTACACGGAATTGGAAGGAGATCAAGCCGGCACCAGCCCCGTCATCTTGTCCAGTTCGTACTCGCGCTCCAGTTCATGTCGAAATTGCCGCGTGTAAAGCCGGTAGTAACGCCCCCGGGCACGCAACAATTCAGTGTGCGTTCCCATCTCGGCGATGCGTCCATTCTCGATGAACAGAATCCGGTCGGCGCGCTTGATCGTCGAAAGTCGGTGGGCGATGACGAAGCTGGTGCGGTCTCGCATCAGCTTTTCCATTCCTCGTTGAATTAAAGCTTCGGTCAGCGTGTCCACCGAACTGGTCGCCTCGTCCATAATCAGGATCTCCGGCTGAGCCAGCGCAGCTCGCGCCAGGCTGATCAACTGCTTCTGGCCGACCGAGAGCAGGTTGCCCCCTTCGCCTACCTCTGTGTCGTATCCTTTTTCCAGCGTCACGATAAAATCGTGCGCGCCGGCCAGTTTGGCAGCCCGCTCAACTTCCTTGTCCATAGCGTCCAGCCGGCCGTAGCGGATATTCTCACGGACGGTGCCGGAGAACAGGTGTGGCGTTTGCAGCACTACCCCGACCCGCGACTGGATGGCGTGCAGTGAGAGCCGGGTGTAGTCCTGTCCGCCGATGCGTATCGTGCCCCGCCTGGGCTCATAGAAGCGGCACAGGAGATTGACAATGGTGGACTTGCCGCCACCTGTGGACCCCACCAACGCGATCGTCTCACCCTGTTCCACCCTCAAGTTGAAATTCTCCAACACCGGCTTGCCCGGTTCGTAGTAAAAACCCACGTGATCAAACTCAACGTCACCCTGGATGGTGCCGGGATCCATCGCGTCCGGGCGATCGGTCACTTCCGGTGTCGAGTCGATCAGTGAAAAGACACGCTCAGCCGAAGCGATGGCATGCTGCATATCGGCATACACGCGGGCCAGGTCCTGGATAGGCCACAGCATAAAAGTGATGTACCCAACAAAGGCCTGGATGCCGCCCACGGTGATGCCACCCAACTGGGCCTGCAAGCCGCCATACCACACGATGCTGCCCACGGCCACGGCACTGATGAGCTGCACCGAGGGCAAAAACAGCGCCGAGAGCCAGGCGGCCCGATAAGCAGCGCGATACATCTCATTCGAAAGCTGGTTGAACTCCCGCAGGTTCTCCTCTTCCCGGCAGAGAGCTTTCACCACCCGCACGCCGGTGATATTCTCGTTGTAAGCGCCGGTGATCTTGGAGTTGATCCTGCGTACCAGCCGGTACTCAACCAGGATCTTCTTTTTGAACTGAGCCGCCACCACCACCAGGATTGGGATCGTCGTCAGCACAATCAAGGCCAGCCTCCAGTTGATGTTCAGCATGAAGAATACGGCCGTGGTAATGTTGAGTAGACCCCACGTCACATCCAGTAGCCCCCAGGTCACCAATTGGGCGATGCGCTCAGAGTCGGAGGTGACACGCGACATAATCCAGCCCACCGGCGTCCGGTCGAAATAGGAGAAAGAAAGTTCTTGCAGGTGGTTGAACATCTTCTTACGCAGGTCGTATTGAACACGCTCCCCCAGCACGCCGGCCAGGAAAATGAAGCTTAAGACACCGCTTGCCTGCACCACGATCAGCGACCCATACGTGATGACAATCCTGGTAAGAGCTGTCCGGTTGCCAGCCACTATGCCCTCATCGATGATCCGCTTACTCAGGAAGGTAAAATACGAATCCAGGAACGACACCAGAGCGACGGTCAGCATAAAGCCGGTCACCCATTTCCAATGCGGCCTGGTCTGGGACAGAATGCGAAAGATGGTTTTGCCGTTGAATTGAGCGTTGAATTCTTCTTCTTCAAACTCGAAGTCCGACACTGATTGCCTCCCTCTCCACTTCGATTTCAAGGCGAGTTTGTAAATCATGAATCTGCCGGTAAATGCCTGACTGCGCCAGCAGTTGCTCGTGAGTACCCCGCTGCACAATCCGGCCTTTGTCGAGCACCAAGACCAAATCGGCAATCATCACGCTCTGGATACGGTGTGCGATGATAAAGGTGGTGCGGCCCTGCATCAGCCTTTCCAGCGCCTCGCGAATCACACCTTCAGTTTCCGCGTCCACCGAGGAAGTGGAATCGTCCAAGATGAGAATGCGCGGGTCTTTCAGCAGTGTGCGAGCAATGGCTATCCGTTGTTTTTGCCCTCCAGAGAGGGTCACCCCCTTCTCACCCACCAGCGTGTCGTAGCCATCGGGAAAGGTGATGATGACGTCGTGAATGGCAGCGGCACGGGCGGCGGCTTCGATCTCTGCTTGAGGAACCTCGCGCCCAACGCCGTAGGTGATGTTTTCGCGAATGGTACGCGAGAAGAGAAATGGCTCTTGCTCCACGATGCCGATTTGTTGGCGCAGGTAATGACGTGGATATGCCTTCAGTTCCACACCATCCAGAGTCAGGCTGCCGCTGGTGTATTCGTAAAAACGGGGCAACAGGTTGACCAGGCTCGTCTTACCCGATCCAGTCGAACCGAGCAAGGCCACGACCTGACCCGGCTCACAGTGAAAGCTGATGTCTCTGAGCACCGGGTTGTCAGCCTGATAGCCAAAGCTGACCTTCCGAAAAGCGATCTTTCCCCGCAAGTCCCCATTCGGCGAGTGCCAGCCTTCGGTCAAGGACTCGCGCTCCTCTCGGATGATCTGCGCCACTCGTCCAAAAGAAACCAGCCCGGTGGATGTGTGCACAATCAGCCGGCCCAGGTTACGCATCGGCCAGATGATCCACACCACCATACCGGCATAGGCCAGGTAAGTACCTACTGTAATCGTGCCATTGATGGCCATCAACGCGCCCATGAAGAAACCGGCCAACATCTGAAAGCCACACAAGATATCTGTGATCGGCCAAAACAGCGAATGCATCATCAACAATCGCTTTCCACGCCGAAACTTCTCCCAGTTTTCGCGCTCGAACCTGTCGCGCTCGTAGGCCTGCCGGGCGAAAGCCTTGACCACCCGAACGCCGGTCAGATTTTCCTGCAAGGTGGTGGAAAGCGTGGCCTCCTGTTCCTGGTAGACTTCGTAGGCCTTTGATACGCGTCTGAAGAAGAGAACCGATATCAGCACGACCAGAGGCACCACTACGATCGAAAACAGCGCTAAGCGCCGGTTTAAGTTCAACAGGGCCGCGAAGTTGATGGCAAAAAGCAGCACAATGTGGCCTATACCGATGGCCTGGTCGGCAAAGAAGCGGCGTATGGCGTCCACGTCTGAGGTAGCACGCTGGATCAGTTCGCCGGTCTGAGTTTGATCGTGATAAGTAAAAGACAGTCGTTGAATGTGGTCGAACAGATAGTTGCGCAAGCGCAACACAATCCCTTCGGCTGTCTGGGCAGCCAACCGGCCACTGAGAAAGGTGAACGTACCCTGGAACAACGCCAATCCCACAAAGCCCAACGCAATTAGCGGCAGCCTGCCGGTCAACTTCCCCTGACCTAACACGTTGTCTATGAAATAGCGCAGCAGCAGATAAGTGGCTGTTTTTGAACCAGTCGACAGGGCCAGGCTGAGGGTCGCCCACAGGTACCTCATCCGAAAACCAGTCATCATTCGCCATAACCCAACCAGGCGATTGGCCGAAACTGCATGTTTTAGATCAAATGCAGGTGACGAAGCGACTAATGACACAACAAACCCTCCCCAATAGATAACACGGCCGTGGGTGCTTACAGGCAGCCCACGGCCGTTTCGCTAACTTCCCTCTATTTACAGAAGGGCACAACAAAAAAGGCCGTGGGCTGGTGCGCCCACGGCCCGGCATATTACGTCAAATCACCGGTGGATGGACACACTACGCCCTCTGTGCAGGACACCATACACATCGCGCGGCAGCGATGAACCGCTAAATAGATTATTGACGTAATGCATCTAATCCATCTCCTCAGTCAGAATTCCGAGAGCCAGTATATCATACCCCGAGGAGAGTGTCAAGCCCAGAACCTTAAAAAAATACGGTTTTCCCAAAGTACTTGTTCAAAAACAACTTCGTATTTTCGTGGCGGTTTTACGCCTAATTTCCATTCCAAAGTGCGAAGTTATTTATGAACAAGTGCAAAGTGCTCGTTCAAACCAATTTTCTTGGAAATTTCACGAGCATTGGGTATAATCAGCAAACGTACCTCAAATCTGGTCGGGCAACCGGATAATGGGCAAACTGGCAACGAGGCAATTCGAGGTCAGGGAATCGGGAAATCAAGGCAATCTGCAATTCATTGATTCCTGATCTCTGACCCAAGGTCTTGATTCTCCTCTCACGACCCCATCAATCAGCACCAGAGTAAAATTCAGAAGGAGGCAATGATGCTAGATCTGGAAAAGAGCAAACTGTACCGCTTCCCCTGGTCCCTCAACGACAATCCCATCGGCTGGGTAGAGATCACCGACCTGTGTAACATCCAGTGCAAGGGATGTTATCGGCAGCGAATCGAAGGGCACAAATCGCTGGAAGCAATCAAAGAGGAAATCCTCTTTATGAAGCAGTGGCGCAAGATAGACAACGTGTCGTTGGCGGGCGGCGAGCCCTTGATTCATCCCGAGATTGTGGACATTGTGGACTTTATTGACAGCCAAGGAGTGAAGCCCTTCATCCTGACCAATGGCAAGCGGCTGGACCGGGAACTCTTGGTTGAACTGAAGCAAGCCGGCCTGGCCGGGCTCAGCTTTCACATTGACATGCAGCAGACACGCAAAGGCTGGACTGGCAAAAGTGAGACGGAATTGAATGAGCTACGCCAGTATTATGCCGATATGTTATGGGAGGTGGGGGATGTGCCCTGTGGCTTCAGCATCACTGTCTTCCGCCAGAACTTCAACGACATCCCCGAACTGATCCGCTGGGCGCTGAGTAATAGGGGCAAGGTACAAAGTTTTACCTTCATCACTTATAGGGGCGCGCTCATCGAAGGGATGGAGTATTCGGTCCGCGACCACAAAGTATCGCTCAATTTTAACTCGCTCGGCTACGTCACCGATGACGCACCAGAAGACATCAACATCAAATCTACCGACGTGTATCGCATCATCAAGACCCACTTCCCGGAATACGAAGCTTCGGCTTACCTGGGTGGTACCCAAACGCACACCTCATTCAAATGGCTGGCCAATCTGACCATTTGCTGCGAAGATCACATGCTCGGCTCCATCAGCCCCACTACGATGGAACTGGGTCAAACCTTTCACCATCTGCTCTATGGAACTTACGTGGTCAAGTTGCGTGGGGTGCGTATGGGCAAGAAGATCTTTCTGCTGGCTCCCCTCGACCGGCACATTCGCGGGGCGCTGGGTCGCCTGCTGCGTAAACCAAGGCGACTCTTCAAGCCGGTTTACGGCTTGGGCCTTGGCATCGTGCAGGCCCCAGACGTTTTGCCCGACGGTCGGGTGGACATGTGCGATAGCTGCCCCGACATGACCTACTTTGAGGGTCGACTGGTCAACTCTTGCCGCTTGGACGAGTATCGCAAGTATGGCGAACTCATTATGCCCACGCCGAGTGAGGAGGTTGTCAAAGAATTGGCACTATAGTTGGAGCAAACCGCTCATTTGTGATATAATATAGATAGTGAGTGTGCTTCTTTCTGTGTCAGGGGCGACCGTGTTTGGGTAAAATATGTTGACTCGAGCCCGGACCTGGCTGGCGAACCTGGGACTCCAATGGCGTATCCAACTGCTGACGATATTCGGCTTGTTGGTAATCTTTGCGTTTTTCTGGTTCGCCAGCCGCCGGGCAATCGAGGAGAGCACCCAACAAGGGCTCGACCATCAGTTGGCCATCGCCAGTCTGATTGCCTCCACATTGGACCACCGGCTGGATGCGGCGCTGACCTTGCTGGAAAATACAGCGGCGCAGCCAAGCTTGAGACAAAACAACCCCGTCCACTCCCAGGCCTCACTGCTACGAGATGCACAATTGCAACTGAGTGCTTATGGTCGGCGCCTCCTCTGGCTCGACACCGACGGGACCATCCTTTGGACGGAACCCCTCGACGCCACCCTGCTGGGTAAGCTCTTCCCCGACTTCTCGGCAGTTCGTCCAACGCTGGAAAAAGGCGCCCGAAATGTCTCGGACCTGTGCCGTTACCCTGACTCATCCCAACCCTACATCTTGCTGGCGGTGCCAATCTTCCGATCAACGGGGAAAGTCAGTAGTCTGCTGGTTGAGGAAATGGGCGCCGACCAATTAGGCCTGGAGGGAGTCCTTGATCGGGTGATGCCGGATA
>JAHELX010000474.1 GCA_024643945.1 Anaerolineales bacterium | reverse complement strand
CTACCCCCCAGACGCCACCCGTGTGGCCCTGCAGGGTCGCCAGCGGCCGCCCGCTCGACGCCTCCCACAGCCGCACCGTCCCGTCCGCACTGCCGCTGGCCACCAGGTGTCCGTCGGCGGAGAGCGCTACCCCCCAGACGCCACCCGTGTGGCCCTCGAGCGTGGCCAGCGGCCGCCTGGTGCTGGCGTCCCACAGCCGCACCGTCCCATCCCCATGACCGCTGGCCACCAGGTGTCCGTCGGCGGAGAGCGCCACGTCAAAGACCGGGCCGGTGTGGCCTTCGAGCGTCGCCACCAGGGTGCGGTCCGCCACCCGCCACAGCCACACCTGCCCGGTGGTGGTCCCCGCTGCCAGCAGCGCACCGTCGCCATTCAGCGCCACTGAGCCGGGGAACCCGAACGCCTCAGCCAGCACGGTCTCGGCCAGGTGGGCGTCCACGAGGCGGGCGTCCTGGGCATCCGCCTCCGCCAGGTAGGCCTGCCGGATCGCCAGGCGCGACAGGTCCAGCCCGCGCAACTCGCCCCGCAGCAGCCGCAGCAGGTTGACCACATTCCCCGGTCCATACTCCTGCTCGGCGGGCGGCCGAGCCCGCCAGCCCTCCAGCAGCGCCAGCAGCCGCTGCTCTGCTCCATCCTGGCCCTGGCCCGCCTTCAGCCGCTCCAGGATGGGCGCGCCGATCAGCCGCTCCTGGCTCTGCCGCACATAATCCCTGGCCTGCGCCTGGATCAACGCCTGCTCGACCAGCAGGGCCGGCTGGCCGCGTTCGACCTCCTCAGCCACTTCCGCCACCAGCCGGTCGGTCACATACTCGAGCACCACCGATTGCAGGGTGAAGGCGACCGCCCCGGCCGCCTCGACCCGCTCCACCAACGAGCGCCGGCGCAGCGCCTCCAGCGCCTCCAGCACCGCCTCGCGGCCAACGCGCTCGCCCAGCGCGGCCAGCAAGTCGGCCAGGCGCACCGGCTCGCGCGCCACCGCCAGCATTCGCAGCACCCGCTGCTCGGGCGCCGAGCTGCGCTCGACCTGCTCGGCCAGGAGCTGCCGGATGCCGCCGAAGACGCTGCTGGCCCCCGCCTCCTCCAGGTAGAGGCCAATCTCCCCCCCGAACAGCTCGCGGATGCGCTCGCCGACCAGCTTGAGCGCCAGGCCGTTGCCCCCGAACCGGCCGGTCAGCTCGGCCCACTGCTCGCTGCTGCCCTCGAGCTGCTTGGGAGCCAACACCAGCCGCGCCTCGTCGACCCCCAGCCCGCCCAGCTCGAAGGCGCGCACCGCCTCGCCGCCCAGGATGGCCAGCTCCGGCGGCGCCTCGCGGCTGGTCAGCACCAGGCAGCTCTGGTGGCTGGCTTCGCCAATCGCCTGGAGCAGGCGGCCGTAGCCCGCCAGGTCCTTTCGATAGCGCCCTTCCATCTGGCCGGGCTCGAACAGCGTGTCGAAATTGTCCAGCACCAGCAGGCAGCGCCGCGCGCGGAGCAGCTCCAGCAAGGCCGTGAGCCGCTCCGCGTCGGCCGCCGGCGGCACGACCTGCTGATCGGACACGAAGCCGATGGCGCCAGCCAGCCACTCGCCGGGGGGTGGGGCATCGCGCAGGCTGCGCCAGTACACGCGCTCGAAGCCCGGCGCCACCTCCTCGGCCAGCCTGGCGGCCAGGCTGGTCTTGCCGATGCCGCCCAAGCCCAACAGGCTCACCGCACGACAGCGCTGTCCCAGCAGCCACTCGCTCAAGAGCCCGAGTTCAGACTCGCGCCCGTAAAAGCTCGAGACCTCAGGTGCATCTCCCCAGTCCACGTGAGATCCAGGTTGGGGCGGTTCCGCGCCAACACTCGGCGAGTGCGGTGCAGTGGCAGGAGCTGCAGATGCGTCCGGCGGCTGCGCCAGCAGGTGCGTGAGCCAGGTTTCATCCAGCGGCACGCGCTGGTGTGCGCTCTGCCACAAGGCGCGGATCTCTTCGGCTTCCTGCCCGGGGGGGAACGCGTGGTGCTGCAAAAAGAGCTCGATCAAGTGCCTGAGATGCTGATGTGAGGGATAACTCGTGCCGGCTTCCCATCCGACGACGGCCTGGCGTGAGACGCCCAGGAGTTCGGCAAGCCCGGATTGGGTCAAATTGCTTTCGGTGCGGAGGGCGAGGATGTGCAGACCGAAATCATAATCGCGCTCGGCATACGTCGAGTGGCGCACAGCATCTGGCCTCCTTCTAGACCCTTCAGCGCATCGAGCTGACAAGTGATGACAAGCCAGATGACAAGCCAACTGTCAAGTCTTGTAGAGTGACTTTCAGGCTTGCGTTCGCTATACTCGTCCTTAGTGGATGCGCTACAGCACGTCCACCGTGGTTCAGGTAGCCCGGTGAAAGTAGCGAGGAGTTCAGGCTAGCTGAATTCATTATAGCACACAGGACACACACTGACAAGAGGCAGCCTGTTGCGAACTGTTCCTCCCTAGTGATTAGAAGGAGAATAATCATGGGAACAAGTACTGTAAGAAGCAAGGGCATCGTCATCACCGGAGCCAGCGACGGCATCGGCGCGGCGGCGGCGCGGTGGCTCTCCGCCGATGGGCACCACGCCGTCATCGTCGGACGTTCGCAAGGCGAGGCCGAAGCAGTTGGGCGGGAGCTCGGCACCGAGTTCTACCTCGTCCTGCTACCCGCCGGTGAGAAGCGAACAGAACTAACCACCATAAAAACGGAAGACGGTTTTCCCATCAGCCTCTCGGCCCGTGAGATAGAGGTACTGTCTCTGATTGCCCAGGGGAAATCGAATCAAGAAATCTCGGCCCAGTTGTTCCTGGCATTGAATACCGTCAAACGCCACGCTTACAATATTTACGCCAAGCTTGAAGTAAAGAAACGAACCCACGCCGTTTGGAAGGCCCGCCAGCTAGGTTTGATACCGTAGGACGTATCGTGCGGCTCTATAAATCCATTTTCACTTAACTAAGGACAACAAAGCATGAACAAGATGTTGGTAGCTGTATTCGACACAGAGGCCGCGGCCTTCGAGGGCCTGAGCGCGCTCAAAGATCTCCACCGGGAGGGAGCCATCACGTTGTACGCCACAGCCGTGATTGCGAAAGACACCTTGGGGACCGTCGGCGTAAAGAAGCAGGCCGAGCGAGGCACGGTCGGCGCCGCTCTCGGTCTGCTGACCGGAAGCTTGCTCGGTTTGATGACAGGACCGGTCGGGGGGCTGGCAGGACCGGCCGGGGTTGCCGTTGGGGCCTCGGCGGGTGGCCTGACGGGATTGTTATTCGACCTGATCAGGTTTGGCATTGGCGCCGACTTTCTGGATGAGGTGTCGCAGGCGCTGACCCCGGGTAAGGTGGCCGTGCTGGCCGAGGTGGAGGAGACCTGGGTGACCCCGGTCGATACCAGACTGGGCAAACTGGGTGCGGTCGTCTTCCGGCGCCAGCACTCCGAGGTCGTCGAGGATCAACTGGCGCGCGAGGCTGACGCGCTTGACGCTGAACTGAAGCAGCTCGAGGAAGAGTTGGCGCAGGCGGGTGCGGACGCGATGCGCAAGGCCGCCGTGCAGAAAGAAATCGAAGCCGTGAAGCACAAGTTGGAGGCCAAGCGAGACCAGATCGAGGCCAGGCAGGAGCAGGCCACGAGCGGGGTGGAGACCAAGATCGATACCCTGCGCGTACAGGTGCAACAGGTCAGCGACCAGCAAAAGGCGAAAACCGAGAAACACATCGCCGAGATCGAGGCAGATTATGAAGCGCGCCGCGCCAAGCTCGATCAGGCTCAGCAGCTCATCAAGGAGGCCCTGTCCCCTTAACGACGTGGCCTGACTCAAATGTAGCAGCAGACGGCGCTATACGCCATCTCCTGCAAATTTAGTCAAATACAGTTTTAGAAATGCAAAAACAATACTCGCTGCAAAATAGGATCTTTTTCTACTCGATGCTGGTCATTCTGGCCAGTCTGGGCTTATGGTTAGCCAGCGGCTATCTGGACACCATCGTTTTTTCGCTGGTCATGGTGATCATTTTGAAACCGATGTACGACTTCTTCGCCCGTTGGCTAAAAGGACGGGCGGGCCTGGCGACCACGGCGACCCTCATTGTTCTGTTTTTGGCGCTTATCATCCCCGGTTGGTTAGTCTTGAGTGTGGTCACCCATCAGCTTGGGGTTATTATTCAATCTTATAGTGCTCAGAGCGGCCAGCCCCCAACTTTTGAGACGATCCAAACCGAAATCAACAACCTGACCAGCAAGCTACCTTATGGCAGCCGCCTGCAACTGACGGGTGAACAAATGACCCAGCTTCGCCAGATGGCCCTGGGGGTTGCCGCCTGGTTCGGTCAGCTTATCGTCAACTTGGGGATGTCAATCCCATCTTTGATCGCCCGGTTGTTCGTCTTTCTGGCCATCGTGGGTGTGCTCTTGCCCAATTATAACGCGTTTGTGTCGTGGCTGGTCGAGCTTAGCCCACTTGAAGATGAAGTTGATTATCTCTTCCTGACCAAAATAAAGTCTATGGTTTGGTCAATGTTTGTGGGGATTGTGGTTATTGCCCTGGCCCAGGGGTTGATTATGGGGTTGTTTTTCTGGCTGGGTGGTGTGCCTTACACCGCGCTGTGGACCAGTGTGGCGATTGTAGCTTCAATGCTGCCGTTGGGGGCCAGCCTCATTGCCATCCCGATTGCCATTTACCAGTTAATTGTAGGCCATCCGGTAAGTTCACTCATTATCCTGGGCGGTTATGTTCTTGTGGTCAGCAACGTGGATGGTATCCTCCGGCCCAGGTTGGTCTCTAAGGAAGCCTATCTGGATACGGCCCTGGTGTTAGTGGCCTCGCTGGGAGGCTATAATCTGTTCGGGTTCTTTGGCGTAATTTACGGCCCGGTTTTGATGGTATGGTTGATGACCGCGCTTGAGGTTTATACCAAGTATTACCGTCAAAAGGGATGAAGTTGGGTCATTAATTAGTTGGCAACATTTCTGGAGTTGATGCCTTGATTGAGCAGACGCTCCAATAGCACATAATGGTTCATTGATTTATCAATTTAACCTTGACGTAGCCCTACATTTTCATGCACGCCGGGTTAGCCCATATTGGCGGAAACATGCTTTATCTGTGGATCTTCGGCGACAACGTAGAAGACCGCCTGGGGCACTTCCGATACCTGATTTTTTACCTGGTAGGCGGCGTGGCTGCTGACCTGACCCATCTTGCTACCAACTGGGGTTCAGACCTGCCAACCGTTGGGGCCAGCGGCGCGATTGCGGCTGTGCTTGGCGCCTATCTGCTGT
>JAHELX010000473.1 GCA_024643945.1 Anaerolineales bacterium | reverse complement strand
CTGGATATTACCCTCATGGTCGACAAATCGATCCACATTTTCCTTGATATAGTCATGATACTTTTGCTGGCCCGTTTCCAGCCACACCTGTTCGAGGGCTTTAAGGACTACGCCGTACTCGTAACGCCACCGATCCGAAAGCGGTGCATGCCGTTTCATCACCGAGTCGGCCATTTTGACCGACCATTCTCCAGGAGCCCCGCCCGGCTGATCTTGCCTGGATGGACTGCGGCCCATCCCCTGCCAGGCAGGCTGCGCATTATCGGCGCTCGCAGACAGTAAGTCGCTCACTTGATATCTCCTGCTGAAATAGTGTCTTACTCCCCGAAGTTGAGCCGCATCACCTGATCGCCAAAGCCGATGTCCATGTGCGACACCCCCAACTCGGCCTGGCAATACGGATTGTCGTAGTGTTTGAAGCCGGTGATGGGCTGGGCTTCCCCATTTCTCAGCAGTGGCCCCTCCCAGCCAAAGGCTAATGTGTCGCCCCGGAGGGTAGCGCAGCGCACGGACAGACCCTCGAAGGCGACGTCCAGCGCCAGAATTTTCTCCTGGAACGTACCGAACCCGCCGTCCTGTGCCACGCGCCCCATGTGACACAGCCAGATATTGCTCTGCCCGTAGGAACGCAGTTCGCGGTAGGCATCATCTCCCCGCGTCATCAACTCCATGCCCCGGGCAGCGGTGAGAGCCAGGTAACCCGCCCCCTTGCGGGCGAAGGCCCAGCCGTCGCGCAGCGCATACTCGTCGAAGGCGTAGACAGGGAAGTAGGCGTGGGTGAAACCCATCCAATCGTTATCCGGCAGCTTGTGCACGGCGACCAGCACATCCTTCCATTGCGCGACGCGCGGCAGCACGACGTTGCCGTGCCAGAAGTTAGGCCGGTGGGAGCCCTCCTGGCTGGCACAGGCTGGGTGGGTGCCAAAGACGACGGCGTCCGGTCCCATGGTCGCCTGCCAGATATGCTCCTGGGAACCCTTTTCACCCGGGCGATAGTCCTGGGCCGAGCAGAGCATGTACTCGGGCGTTTTATACGTGACTTTGTTGACCTCCCAAGAGCCGGCGACCCGGTCACACCACTCCTCCAGTTCGCCCGCATGCCGCTCCCGGTTCCACATCTCCTCGGGCAGGTCGACGGCAATCGCCTGGATGATGGGCGGCAGCTCGTAGTTTTCCGCGCAGGCCAGGCTCACGCTGGCCAACACGTGCTGGTTAAAAACGCCCATGCCCCACATCAACCGGCCGATGCCGGCGATGCTTTCCAGGCGCGCTCCCTTGATCAAGGGTGTGTAGGTGCGCCCGTGGGTGGAGCCAAACGCGCCCCGATACGAGTTGAGCGCCATGGTAAACAACATCTTGTCGATGATCACCGCGGCCAGTTCATACACCTCCGGGTTCTCGGACAGGTCGGCCAGGTGCGAAAGGGCCAGCAGGTCTTGCTCAAAGTAGCAGTTAGAATCCCACTCCTGGAACCCGCCGCGCCCCCGCGTCTGCAGCCAGGAAATGGCCATGCGCTCGCCCTTCTCCCGGTGCCACTGGCCGCTCTGGCCGGCGTTGGTAAAGAGTCGATCCGGGTAAAGCTGGCCGGCCAGGATCTCACACGCGTGGAAGAGGATCTGATGATTTTCTGACCAATACCACATGGCATCACTGCCCGGCTCGTCCGCCCAATACTTAAAGTTGAGCACACATTCTTCGAGGGGGCGTTTTAGTCCCTCGGGAAATGCCGGATCGTTCCCATACCGCTGCAGCATGCCCAGCAGGCCGATCAGGTAAAAGTCGCTGCAATCCTCGCGCTGGTTGATGCGCGCGATGCTCTTCATGATAACGTCGGTTTTGACTTCCGGCCACCAGCCCAGTGCCATCTTGGCAATCTCTGAGTAGACATTCTGCTCTCGGCGGGCGGCGTCCTGGAGCGCCTCCACGCGGCGCTCAAGATAGGTGCCGTAGGCTGCCTGCGAGTAGCGATTACGAAGTGCCCACAGATTGATCTTGCGTTGGATACGCATGTTCCCTTCATAATACTCTTTAGGATGCGGCATCAAGACTGCCCGGTAGGGACCCTCTGGGAGATGATAGGATCTGCCCAGGGGGGTGGTTGTCCCAAATCTGAGCGACTCTAAGTAAATCCGGCCGGACGGCGTTTGGAGGCGAACTGCCGCGCTGGCCGGTGCGGACATACCATGCGGCAAACGCAGAATTATCTCGTCATCCCACACATACACATCCCGGTCAAGATAAGCTGCCTCAAACATACGTTCAAGGGTTTGACGACGGGCGATCGCCTCATTGGAGGTAGGCAGAAACACAGAGTTCTCCTGAGAGACATCGTCGGAGGATAGGCCAACGATCTGTAGGGCCATGGCATACGGGCACTCGCGCGCAGCAACCGCCTCGAAGCGCACCAGGATCTCGTTGTGTCCTTCCCGGAGTGTGGCCGGGCAAGGGATGCTGTGGGGTATCTGGTGGTGAAAATATTCCTGGCGATGGATATGTTCGCCATTCAGCCACAAGTCGGCCGGGCCGTTGGTGGTCAGGATGAAGGTGACTTCCTGGATTGCCGGGCTGGTTACCTGGGCATAGGCCCAGGCGCGCAGATAGTGCGTGGTATGGTAAAAAGCGGTGAGGTCGATGAAGTGATCGTCCTGGCAGCGAACATAATTCCATCTCAATTCTGTATCCCCCAGCGTGAAGGTGGCTCTCTCCACGGGAGGCTGAGTGATGCCTGAATCAACCTGGTGATGATGGCGGGCGATTCGCAGTCTGAAATCGTCTCCCGCGAAGCGCTCCAGGTCAGCGACGGGGATGGCCTGGGGGCCCGCCACCAGCCAGTTGTGAATGTAGCCGTTGTGCAAATCATAGCCAGCATAGAAGATAGACATGCGCTGCACCTCCTGGGGATGGTTATACTGCCCTAAACCAGGCTACCACCTGGCGGGAAACCTGTAGTGATCGGCCAGCTCCTCATACCCTTCCATAGCCAGCAAGTCGTCTAACACGGCGACCGCCTGGTCGTAGGAACGAGTCTGGTGGCTGTCCAGCACGTTCCAGAGCAGCATAGAGCGGTCGCCTGTCTTAAAGGCCAACAGGTCACGCTCCATTTCCAGCCATTCGGGCAGGATGTGCTCCAGCATGATTTTGGGCGGTAAGGCACCCACTTGGAGCGGCTGGATGCCCTTTTGGTCGATAATCGCCGGCACTTCGACTACAACGTCGTCGGGGAGACCCGCCAGCGCCCCTCGGTTGGGCACGTTGACCTGGAACTGTCCCGGGTGATTGTTGGTCAACGCATTCATAATCGGCACAATTTGCTCGCCGGTCGTGGTCTGCCCCTCCTGGATCTCGAGCGCCACTTCGACCAGGCTGGCCTGCGGGTCCTGCAGCGCCCCCGCGATCGTAGCCAGGCGCTGCTCAAGGTTCTCCACGAAGATGGGGCGCGCCAGTTCGGTGTCGGGACCGCCCCAGGGCTGGCCGAACCAGTGCTTCTTGGTCTCGATATCGGTGTGATACCACCAACCGCCCCGGCGCACCGTGTCCCCGATAGGGAACAGGCCATACAGCTCATACTGGTGACACGCCCCGCGCGACATCTGGATGTCGTGGGTACCAGTGGCCAGGTGCGTCCGCCAGTATTCCTCGCCCTGGGTCTCGATCCACTCGTCAATCAGGGGGTAAGCGTCTCGTCCTTCATAGATAAAGTGGGTCAGCCAGATGTTGTGATTGAGGCCGGGGGCCTGCCAGGTGATCTGTTCCGGCTGCTCCAGGCCGATGGTCCGCGCGACGTCATAGACATGACGGTGGCCGTGGCACAAGCCGCAGACCTTGACGGCTGTCTCGCGCGTCATGAGCGTACAGCCGGTAAAGACGGGGTTGCCGGATTGAATGAGCCACGCATCCGGGCAGACCTTCTCCATATCCCGTGCCACGTCCAGCATCAAGCGCAGTTCCCCAAAGCTGCCCAGGTGCACGCCGCCGTAGTAATAACCATGTTTGGCGGTCAATTCCCGTACAGCCCGCGCGTGGTGATGTCCGCTGACATAGGCCGTGTTGACGACAAAGTCGGCGTCCTGCAGGGCCGCCTGGCGGTCAGTGGTCGCCTCGAAGCTGAAATGGGCGCCCATTTCCCGCGCAAAGCGCACTGCGAAGTCCATAATGATCTCCATGGGCTCCGGCCGGATGTCCATAAATGTCACATGGCTGCCGGATAGGCTCTCGGTGCGGCACAGGTCGTTGACCAACCCGGCCGAGAATTGGGCGCTCCCGGCCCCAATGACGCCGATTTTGATGGCCCTTGACATCGACGCATCCTCCTTGGTTTAGTGATCTAAGCTTGTGATCAGAGATACCAATTCCTGGGCTGAGGAAACCGTATAGCGCGGTTTCTCTTCAACCCTCCGCGGCCGGCTGCGGCGCCGGTCATTCCAATGGAAGAAGACGGAGATCAGCCCAAGACAGTTAGCACCAACTACGTCCCGCTCCAGGTTGTTGCCTACCATCGCCACCCGGCCGTAGTCGCTTTCCGAGATACTCAGGGCCTGTAAGGCGGTCTGGAAGATCAGTGGGTGCGGCTTCTGCACGCCTACCACCTCCGAGATGGACAGGTAGTCAAACAGGTCATACAGCCCATGCTGGCGGAGCACGTTGACCGGCGTATCGGTGCGGCTATCGACCACCAGGGCCAGGGGATAACCCCTGGCCTTGAAGTAACGCAGAGCATCTGCCATGCCGGGGATAAGATCGGCCTGCAACGTCGTCCCCTGAGCGTTTTTGACCTCACTCTCTTCAACCATGAGCGTATCGCCCAGATCGAAAAGAATCGCCCTGATATACTCGGCCATACTCTACTGAGCAACAACGACTATGCAGCACATTCGAGTTGACGCGCCATTGACCAGGTCATGGGGCCAGGCTGGATTGAGCACGGTAGCCTCATTGACGTCACGCCATCTCCTTTGAATTCTGGGTTGTAAACCTGGCATTGCCGGCCAGTAGCTCATCCAACATCGGTTCGACCGTCTCGGGGTCAAGCACCAGGGGATCGCTGGCCAACGCGGCCAGCGCCAGCTCCCGCCGGCCGGTCAGGGCAGCCTCGACGATCAATTCCTGGCGAGCTACGTGCGGCGCAATGACGGCGTGAGCTGCCTGCGGCAGGGTGCCGGCGGCCAGGGGCCGCACCCCCAGTGTGTCTATTTCGGCCAGACATTCGACCACCGCGCCGCGCGGAAGATTGTCAATCTGGCCCTCGTTCGGCACGTTGACGATGAATCGGCCGGCCTGCCCACC
>JAHELX010000472.1 GCA_024643945.1 Anaerolineales bacterium | reverse complement strand
GACCAGGGAGTTGCAGGCCGGGAGCAGGTGGGAGGTCCAGGTGCGGGCCCAGGTTGCTCCCACGCAACAAGACAGGACGCTAGAGAGCCGGGCAGTGGCCATAGCCGAGGCTGCAAAAGAAGCGTCAATCTGCGTTGAGGAGAGCGTGTCGATCGCCGTCTTGGCCAGAGGCCGCTATCTTCGCTACCTGCCGGCGCTATACCAGGCGGACGAGTTGATGGGACGCTTTTTGATGCTCTTCGAGAGTTTCTGGGCGCCGATCGACGGCCAGATTGATAACCTGCCGCTGTATTTTGACCCGAAGATGACCCCCCCTGATTTCCTGCCATGGCTCGCTTCCTGGCTCAATTTGGTCCTGGACGAGCGCTTGCCAGAGGAGCGACAACGGCGGCTGATCCAGTCGGCGGTCTCACTATACCGCCAACGGGGGACGCGGCAAGGGCTGCAGGAGTATCTGGAAATCTACACGGGTGGGCAGGCGCAAATCATCGAGCATCGAGCCAAAGACTTTCGTTTAGGGCCCGAGGCCAGGCTGGGACCTGGCATTGCGTTGGGGACCGGCAACCGGCCCCATACATTTACTGTCGTCCTGCGCTTGCCGCCGATTTCGATGTCTGCCGGGGATAAAAATGAGCGGGCTCGCCAGGAGTCGGAACGCCGGCGCGCCATAGAAGCCATCATTGAGGCCGAAAAACCGGCTCACACGAGTTATACGTTGCGTATAGAAAGGTAGACAAGATGAGCGTTGAAGATTTGCTGCAAATATTCCCGGCCAAAAGACTTGCACCCAAAGATGGCATGGCTGTGACGGCGGAAGTCTGGGAAGAGGCGCACCAATATCATCGTCAGGGGCAGCGGTTTCACACTTTGCTTTACCAGGGGTGGGGGATCGTGACCGGGCTGCAAGTTATTGCCAGTGACCCGCCCGATACATCCGCCTATATTTTGCCCGGCATTGCCGTGGACCCTAGCGGCCAGACCATTGTCCTGCCCCAGCCGGTGGCTTACGACATTGGGAATGAAATGGAAGGCCTCCTCTATTTGCTGTTAAGCTATGGAGAAAGCCCCCCCAGGGCCGATGATAGTGACCGGGAAGATGCTCCCACGTATGTGCATGCTGAGTTCTCCATCGCTGCCCGTACCCTTCTACCCAATACCCCCTGCGTGGAACTGGCGCGCATCAAGCGGCGCAGCCGCAAAGATTCCTTCGTGGATGCGCCCAATCCCGGCCAGCCAGGACCGAACGAGATTGACCTGCGCTTCCGACGCGAACTTAGAGCACCGCGCGACGCCAGTATGGCCGTGTGTTACCTGGGGGAGGTAACAGACAAGAAGCACGGGCCTGGCGCCAGTTACCTGGCCCATGCGCTCAGCCGTTCGAACGGCTACCGGGTCTCTGTTAACGACGATGTCTCCCTCGCCCCCGGTATAGAGACTAATACCCTCATCTACCTGGTCGGGGAAGGAAACTTTGAATTGAGTTCGGGCCAGATGAATGGCCTTTCCAACTACGTAAAACGAGGCAGAGGCACCTTGTTCATTGAGAGTGTCGACTCGGCCGCCGAGGCCACCTTTGTAAACCTCCTGGCTGCGATGGACATGGAGCCCGACGTATTGCGTCCAGGGCATCGCCTGTTGGTGGATCCTTATCTTTTTGCCTCCCCGCCAGCGGGGTTCGAGGCCCACGGCACGCCAGAGGTGCTGGTGAGCCATGGGGTGATTTTCAGCAACGGCAACTATGGTCTTTTGTGGCAAGGGGAAATTCGGGACGGTGTACCGTCCCGAGAGCAGATTCGTTCCGCTATCGAGTGGGGCGGCAACATCATTGCCTACGCAGTGGATCGCCGCCGCGTATGAAAATAGAAATATCCTGCGGAAAGGCCAACCGGGATGACTATGATCGACAAAACAAATCAGTATATCTATGACGCGGTACCATACCCTAGCTTTTCTTTCCACGTCAGCCACCCGGATCGTCTGGCCACGTTGGCGACATTGCTGGGCATGCGGCCCCCTCCCGTAGAGAACTGCCGGGTGCTGGAGCTGGGCTGTGCCGCTGGGGGCAATCTCATCCCTATGGCTCAAAGTTTACCGGAGAGCGAGTTGGTGGGGATAGATCTCTCGGCGCGCCACATCGCCGAGGGTCAGGCCATGCTGGCCGCGGTGGGGCTGAAAAACGTTACCCTCCAGCACATGAACATCCTGGACGTGGACGCTGACTTTGGCCAACCCACGGGTTCCCACCACGGATTCGATTACATCATCGCCCATGGCATCTATTCCTGGGTTCCCCCGGAGGTCCAGGACAAGGTTCTCGAAATCTGCAAGCAGAACCTCACCCCTAACGGGGTGGCCTATATAAGCTATAACACCTATCCCGGCTGGCACATGCTCAAAGCGTTGCGCGAGATGATGCGCTTCCATACGCGAGGGCTGACCGATCCGCAAGAGCAGGCGATTCAGGCGCGGGCTTTGCTCGAATTCCTGGCTGATTCGGAGCCGGTCGGGAAGAGTCCCCACACCAGTTTCTTTAAAGCTTTCGTCAGCTATACCAAAGAACGCCTCCTGCCCAGGAATGACGCCTTTCTGATCCACGATGAACTGGCAGAGTTCAATGAGCCCATCTACTTCTACCAATTTGTGGAGCGTGCAGAGCAGCATGGCCTGCAATATCTGGCCGAGGCCGACTTCCAGACCATGCTGGCCAGCAATCTTCCGGATGGTGTGGCCGAAACCTTACGCCAGATGGCCACCGACACCATCGCCCTGGAACAGTACATGGATTTCTTGCGCAACCGAACTTTCCGCCAGACCCTGCTTTGCCATCAAGACATCCAGTTGACAGGCTCGCCACACCCCGATCTTTTGGCCAATTTCTACGTAGGTTCGCCGGCTTTGCCTGTGGCGTCTGAGCTCGATATCCACTCCAGGGAGGTTGAGGAGTTCCGCGCTCCTGATGGAGCTATCTTTTCCACAGATCATCC
This sequence comes from Anaerolineales bacterium, assembly GCA_024643945.1. Next base: position 2,302 of record JAHELX010000472.1, on the reverse strand, counting down.
GATCACCAAGGCGGGAATGTTTCATCTAACCCAGATCTGGCCTCACTGCATACCCTTCAAGACGTTGTTGGCTACGGCTCGTGCGGAGCTGAACGGGCAGGCGCCTGATATCACCAGCGATGCCCAGGTGCTGGGGGCCGGCCTGCTCAAAGCCTATGGTTATAGTGATAACCTGGTGGAGCTGCACGTTTATGAGCCTAATTTTGTGCTGGGCATTAGTGAACGCCCTGTGGCCAGCCCCGTGGCTCGTTTTCAGGCCATAAATGGCACCACAGTCACGAACCTGCGCCATGAGCGCATTCACTTAGCCGGGCCGGCCTGTCACCTCCTACGTTACCTGGATGGCAGCCGCGACCACCCAGAGCTCCTGAGTGTTCTGGAGAGTCTGGCAGCAGAGGGTGTCGTCGCGTTGGAACAAGCTGGCGAACCGGCCGAGAATGTAGAACAGACGAGGCAAAGCCCTGAGCCTGCCGAAGGAGCTGTTCTGGCCGAAATGCTGGACTCCAGCCTTCGCCAGTTGGCGCGTGCTGCCCTGTTAGTGAGATGATGTGATGAGCCAGTTTAGTAAGCTGGAAGTGATTGACAAAGACGGCTGGCGGAATGAGTTCCGGCTGGAAAAAACCATCGTGCATATCGGCAGCGACCCCAGGAACGACATCGTTTTGGAGCGGGGGCGCGGCGGCAACGTTGCTCCTTTGCACGCTCAGTTGATCCTTTCAGCTTCCCAAAGGGCACCTGCCGGCAAGGCTTCAGGCTGCCAATTGGTCAACCTGGGCGATACGGACATTCGGCTAGGCTTATCGGCTGATCAAACACTACCCCCTCGCGCTGTGATTAGTTTGACCCATGGAGCAGCCTTTAAGCTGGGCGAGTTTACCCTGATCTTTCACGGGGATGAGAGCCCTTCCGACGTCCTCACCAGCAGCGACCAGCGGGTTGGGTTAAGCATTTCCCTGCCTCGATCGCAGTTGGAGCCGAACCGAACGCTGGATGGGGTGATCACGGTGAGGAACCTGGGCGACCGAGGAGGGGTTCAAATTGAATTGGACTTAGAGGGGCTGGAGCCTGATTGCTATGATCTCGAGCCGGGACCGATTCTATCTTCGGGCGCGGAGAGGGAGGTATTTTTCCGGCTCCACCATCGGGGGCATAAGCCCCCGGCCGGCGATTGCCCCATCACCATCCGCGCTACCGCACCCCATGCCTATCCGGGTGACGAAGTGATCGTGTCTCAGGTGGTTCAGGTGCTACCCTTTTACCGTCATAAGTTGCACCTGGTACCCCCGGCCGGAGTTAGCCCGTCTCTGCCGGCAAAGGAGCGGGAAGAGTCCTCTGTCGATGCTGGCTTATCCCAGCCCCAGGCCGAAGGTGGGATGAGATCACGAGACAGGGCTGGACTGCCATCGGTCCCGGGGAAGGGGACCGGCGTGGATGAAGGGGTAACGTCTGCCGGCCCCCTTGAGGGAGAAGTCGAGGCTGTCTCCCTGGAGGAACCACAGGCCGAACCCGAAACCGAATTGTCGGTGCAGTCTCCGGCTGTAGAGCTACCCATAGAGGAAGAACAATCGCCAGAAATTGAAGTCCCGGCACCAGATCAGATGGCGTATGAGGGAGTAACGTCTATAGGCTGTCTTAGAGAAGAGGGCGAGGCCACTTCCCAAGAAGAGCCACAGGCCGAAACCAGAACCGAGCTGCCGGCGCAGTTACCGGACGGGGAATCGCCGACAGAGGAGGAGCAAGCGCCAGAGGCCGAACCCGCCCTGACGGTGCAGCCGGAGGATTTGTGGTGGACGACACCTGGAGATCCCCTTCGAGGAACAGCCGAAGATGGGTTGGAGCAGCATGTACTAAAATTGAAGGCCAGCCCGCCACCCGAGGCGCAGGCAGTGCAGACGCCTATCGAGGCCGAACCGCCTCCATCCGCCGAGGATTGGTGGGCGTCGGGAGCCGCGGTTGGCCCGGGAGAGGCGCCAGATGATCGGCCCGTGCTCAAGTTGAAGGCCAGCCCGCCGCCTGAGACCGAGGCAGAGCCGATGCCCGACGGGGCTGGACCGTCCCCATCCGCCGAGGATTGGTGGACGCCTCCTGCAGGCCCCCTGTTGGGGGAGCCCACAGCCGGGTTGGGGAAGGAGTCAGAGGAGCGGCCTGTGCCTGGACTGAACGCCGGCCTACTATCCGAAACGGACGTAGAGCAAGAGCAGGAGACCGAAGTTGACTCACCGTCACCCGAAACTTAAGGATGTTTGACCGGTATGCGCCCATTTAAGTCCATTACCGTCATGTCGCTAGCCTTGATTCTCAG
>JAHELX010000471.1 GCA_024643945.1 Anaerolineales bacterium | reverse complement strand
GGCGCGGAAGAAGACACCAAGAGCTGAGCCCCTTTGTTGATCAGCTTCCTCTTAAGCATAAGCAAAAGCCCTGCAGCCGGTCCCCGGCGTGGGGCTTTTTAATTGTGCCCTTTCCCAACCTGCGGTTTCTCACACGGCGCGGACAGAGGTGTACCTCTTCCCACTAATCTGTGTTGAGCATCCTTGCTTAAGGTATGGTTTCCTCAGGGCTCTGACCTTGTTGGCTGCCTGGTTATGGCCTGGCTACCGAATCTGGTGGCATAGGCCCGGGTGAGCACGGCACCGGCCAAAAAGATGAGAGCCATGTAGTAGATGGCAACCAACAGGACGGCCAGCGCCCCAGCCGCTCCAAAGGCCGACGAGAAGTCGCTGCGGGCCAGAAAGAAAGCAAACAATTCTCGGGCCAGGCTGAATAACAACGCGGTGATCGCGGCACCGGGCCAAACATCTCGCCAGGCAATGTGCGTATCAGGCAGCACCGTGTAGATCAAGGCAAAGGTCAGCGTCGCCAGGCCTGCGACGGTAACGAAGTTGGCTGTCGGCGCAAATCCTCCCAGGTCAACAAACGACTCTAAAACCGAGATGGCCAGGCTTGAGATGGTGATGATCACCAGCAAGAGGCCCAGGCCGATGACCATCACAAATGCCAGCAAGCGCTGTTTGATAGAGGCAAAAATCCCTCCCTGTGAGGCTGATGAAACCCCCCAAATCGTATTGAGCGCATACTGCAACTGGGCGAACATGCCTGAGGCCGCATATAGCAAGACTGCGAACCCGATCAGCGAAGACAGGCTGCCAGCGCCCGAAGTGCTCCTCGAGACGGTCTCCACGGCATCCAGGACGTACTGCGTCGTCTCCAGACCCAGTATGTTCTCTATCCGCGCGTAGAGCTCCTTACTTGCAGCCAATTCGTTGAGGAAGATGCCGGCGACGGTCAGGGCGATGAACAATACAGGGGCAAACGAAAACATCGCGTAGTAGGCCAGGGCGGCGGCGGCCTGGGCTGGCTGCCCGGCGTTCCAGACAAGAATGAGTTCTTTGAGGAATGCTCGCACCGGCGTCGACTTGCCTAAGATACGATCGTCCACTCTCTTCTTCCATAACTGCTATTTGGCGCCCCGGTCGATGTCTTAGCTCGGCAAGAAGAAAGCGATGGCTACCAAACCGAAGACCAAGAGATAGCCCAACGGGTAGAGCCAGATCATGTAGTGGTCGATGCGCTCGGCACGCTTTTGCTTCTCGTTAAGCTCCAGGCGCTTGAGATACACGTTGTAAACGACCATGAAAACGCTGATGAAGAAGGCTCCGATCAAAATGGTGTCCAGAAACGTCAGGTAACCCAATCGCGGCAGGTCAGCGCCGATGGTGAAGTTGAAGGCGATGAAGAGCAACAGGTTGGCGCTGGTGGCCTCGATGCGCTTTCCGTAGTCCTTGAGGAAGAAGGTGATCCAGGCCACCAGAATGATGAGACCCAGTGGCACGAAGATGCGAACGATGTAGAAGATTAGATGCCGCCTGGCTCTGAAGTGGAATGTATAGCTGGAGGTGGCCTCGCCGGTGGTGGCCGTTTCGCTCGTGACCTGAGTATCGAAGTCCGTCACGTAGAATTCCTCTTCGCCCAACTGGGTTCCCACCGCCGTGAACCCCCCCAGGTCGGAGAAGACGAGGAGTTCCTCCGGGAAGATGGCGTCAAGGCGGATGAAGAAGTGCTGGGTATCGAAGGGGAACTGTCTGAAATCGAAGTCCGGTGCCTGAAAGGTGGTGGTGAAACGCTCGAAGTAGGTGGCGTGCCCGTCGGGTTGGACCGCGGCCAGCCGGTTCTGGGTCCAGCGGTTGCCCTGCTGGTTAAAGAGGGTAAACTCCGGCCAGCGGCCTCCGGTCAGGGCGATGAACTGGTCGAAATCCTTTTGCGCGAAGACCTTGGTCCGGCACTCGCAGGCATCGGGGCTGAAGGCCAGGGATGGGTCGGTCCACTCCATTCTTATGCCGACCACCGCATTGTAGTTCTCCCCATTCTGATTGATGTCGGTGATCTGCTGCAATCGGACCCCTACCTGTGCCTCGATAGGGGCCAGCAGAACTGCCCGGCCCACGCTCTCGGCCTCTCCGGTCAGCACCTGGGGCGCGTTGAGACCAACCAGCAGGCGGTAACCACTCTCAGCCAACTCATCGCGGCCACTTTCAACCTCCAGCCTGTAATTACCGCCCGCTTCTGCAAAGGTATATTGCAAGCGGGCGCTGCTAGCCTGCCCCCCGATGTTGCCGCTGGCCACCGGCTTGCCTCCGAAATCGCTCAACACCAACGCCGGGGCCAGATCGCCCGAAGTGGTCTCGATATAGGCATACAGCGTGTCCCCCGGCTTCGCATCGTCCAGGTTAAAAAAGGTCGACCTCTTCTGGGGTGTCAAAGTGCCGCCTAATTCCTGGATAGCCACGTCAGCCGTGGATGAGACTTGCTGAGGGATAGCCAGCACCTCGTTGGCAGGCGTGGCCTGGCCCGTCAGCACCCCCGGCGCATCCAGCCCGATCAGCAGGCGATATCTTCCAAACGTATTCTTGAACGGCGAGCTCGTCACCAATAGCAAGTAGTCGCCGTCAGACGGGATCTTGAATGAAAAGGCGGTGGCATAGCCCTCGCCGCTGTCGTCGTCCCAGGCCAGAAAATGCTCATCGGCAAACCCGCGCAGGACTCCCAAGGGATCGCGCCCCTCGAGAACGGCGCGCTCGACTTGAGCCCCAAACTCAGTAGAGAGCTTCCCTTCCCCGACCTGGACATCCGGCTTGAGCAATGCTGCCAGGGGATCCAGGTTGCCAGAGGTCCCCTCGACGTACACATAGAGTTCTTGGCCCTGCTTGAGGCCGGGCAGAAGATACAAGCCGCCCGTGCTGCGCTCATCGATTTGGCCTGTCAAAATCTGCACCGGCCCGCTTTCCTGGGCCTGAACGGGCTCAGCGCCTGTGATCTGGCTCAGCACGAGAATGCACAGGAGCGCCACTGACCATAAACGACGATGGTTGAAAGCGTTATCTATATAGCCAGGGTCAGGCGGACTCATGCCTTCACCCGGAAGGCAACTACCATGAGCGCGATGCCGCCTACTATACCAAAAATGCCCAGCACGAATGGGAGTGCCAGCGCGCCCGCCAGGGGATTGAAAGCCAGGAAGATTCCAATCAGGACATTCAAGATGCCCAACAGGATGCTGCCCAGGCCATCGCCCTGGAAGCCTCTGATAAGATACATTACTCCCATAATCAGCCCGTCAATCCCCAGGATCACCACCAGCACGGTTGGAACCAACACGGTGCTGTACAGGGGATGCCTCAAGACTGCCAGGCCGGCCAGGACGCCCAGGATGCCAATCAGTAACGACCAGATCCAATGCATCTGGCTGTCACGGGTGAAGATGCCGATAATGGAGAACATGCCACTGACGAGCCAGTAGACGCCGATGAAGGAGACCAGCACCAGGCTGGTCATGCCCGGCGATATCAACAGAAATATGCCCAGGATCAGCACGGCGATTCCCTGAAGTAGGATCAGCCACCAGTTACTGGATATTCGTTGATCGACTGCGACAGACATTGTGTTCCTCCTTGATTTCACTATGAGCAAACGTCAAGAACTTCGTAGGCTGTAGATGATTGGGTATAGCCCGAAAGGCTATTCTTCTAAATCAAGTGGTACTTGATGGCCAGCGCAGCCGCCTCAGCCCGGTTAGCAGCGCCCAGTTTCGACAGGATGGTGCTCACGTGGAACCGGGCGGTGGGCAAACTGATGCCCAGTCGCTCGGCAATTTCGGCATTGCCCAGTCCATCGACGATCAAGGCCAACACCTCCCGCTGGCGTTGGGTCAGTTTCTCCTGGTAGGCAGGCAAGTCGGCGGCCGTCTTGGCCAGGGCCTGCGCCGCCGCGGGGGCCAGGGTGGTCCGGCCGGCATATGCGGAGCGGATGGCCTCGGCCAGGTCATCCATCGACGCGTCCTTCAGTAGATAACCGATGGCCCCTGCACCCAGGGCGCTTTGCACCAGATCCCCCTCCTGGAAGCTGGTCAGCGCGATCACCTGCACATGGGGGCTGTGCTCCAGAATGGCACGGGTAGTGGCCACGCCATCCATGCCCGGCATGACTATATCCATCAGAATCACATCCGGTTTGACCTGCTCGCACAGTCGTAGCGCTTCCTCACCGTTCTCGGCCTCGCCTGCCAACTCCAAATCGTCAAACGCCAGCAGAGAAAAACGCACACCTTTACGTACTACGGCATGATCGTCCACGATCATAACTCGAATCGGGCCTTCTCCTGACATCAGACTAGCTCCTTCGGCGCCTGCGGGCTATAGACAGGTTGGCTGTTAACACTCGCTATTGCTCCCGAAATAGGTTATGCGGGGTGCGTGGCTCAGTTTTCAGCCGCACACCCCACAAAGGGCAGCTCTTACTCCTCGCCGAAGGCTAAGCGCAGATTGGCCTCCTGCTCCGCCGTCAGGTTCGATTGGATCAGCTCCATCTTGGTGCCTTTGAAGGCCTCGCTCACTTTATCTACCGTCGCCGATTCGATCAGCAAGAAGAGAGCCGAGGTGCCTTCGGTGACCTTGGCGCGCACCTGCTGGATGAAGTCGTCGTCGATGCCGTAGTTGCTGAAGTGACCCGCCACCGCGCCCATGGCCGCACCGACGGCCAGGCCGAAGAAGGGGACGAAGAAGAGCAGCCCAAACAGCATGCCCCAGAAGGCGCCTTGCAGCGCACCCAGGCCAGCCAGGCCGACTGCCTGTCGAGTCCTGGGCTTCTTCTTGCCTTCGGGCCAGGAGACGACAGCCGCATCCTGGACCGTGATCAGTTGCTGTTTGCTCAGGCTCTGAACTTTTTCCAGCGCTTGATCAGCGCCATCTGCTGTGTCGAACTTCCAAACGGTTATGCTTGCCATGGTACAGTTTCTCCTTTTATTCTCTAGTGCCCCGTCAAGGCTGATTTGACGGGCAATTCTGACCCCTATAGCGTATGTTTCTGGTCTTCAGATCACCTTTGACGGGGTACTAGTTTCTGCTGATTTATTGGTCGCCGGGAACGGTGAAACCCCGTTTCGAGTGGCCTCTCGTGAGGTCATGCTCAGTCTATCACACGTGTTCATCCCAGGCATCGGGCATTCGTTCAGTTTGTATCCTGTACAAAGATATAGTTTGTTACACTTCGCGTCTCGCTATTGCACCTGCACCTCTTGCACGGCTGTGCCAGTCTGGCCATTCTCATTGACCACGGTCAAGGTGATCGTGTAGGTCCCCGATATGTTAAA
>JAHELX010000470.1 GCA_024643945.1 Anaerolineales bacterium | reverse complement strand
CTTCGCGCGGCACTTCGACGCGGACCGTACCTCCCTGGCGCCGGACGCGCACGCCGCCACTTCCCAGTCGCAAGGCGATTTCCTCCGATAGGCGGACGATGCTGCTGACGCGGGCTCCCAGCCCGGGCATCACCTCGAAGCGCACCCAGCGCGGGGTGACCACGCCGCCCAGCACGCGCCCCGGGACTTTGTGCGAGTAGAGCACTATCTCAATTTGGTCTGCCTGGTAATCCAACACTCGGCGCATCGCATCACCTTTGCTCTGTAAAAGGATGGAGGAGTAGAACATACGTTCTGGTCATTATCATTATACAGAACATGTGTTCTATTGTCAAGAGCGAATTAACACCCATCTCCCAAGTCTCCTCTCACCCCCAATATATCTCCAGTTGTATCGCTTTTGCATATCCAGGCATATGGGCATGAGACCTGGTTACCTGACCAGGTAAAAGACCAGTCATCTGACTAGCCCAAAGACTGCTCGGCTGGCTGATGCACTAGCCAGCACGATGTAATAGACTTATGATGAGTTTTTTGAGTGGAGGGATCTACAATGAGGAACAACAAGACGAAAGGGATCGTTGCCTATCTGGCCATCGCCTTTGGCCTGGCCTGGCTCAACTGGATCATGTTGTGGCTGATCGGCTTCAGCCCGGCCGAGGAGCCGCAGGCGTTCCAACTTCTGGCGCTGCCGGCCTCCTTTGCACCGGCTATCGGCACCATCATTGTTCGCCGCTGGGTCACCCGCGAAGGCTTTGGGGACGCTGGCCTGGGCCTGAACCTGCGCCGCAAGTGGTCTTACTACCTGGTGGCGTGGCTATTGCCGCTGGCTGTGGTGGCCTGTGTGGTGATCCTGGCGCCTGCCCTGGGCATCAGCCAGCCAGACTTTTCGTTGGGGCGAGCCTATCGGGCCATGGGTCAGTCGCCTGGTGGCCCGCCGCTGAGCACCCGGGTGCCGATATATCTGGTCATCGCCCTAATTATGACGCCGGTTTTATGGGGCGAAGAGTTCGGTTGGCGCGGCTATCTTCAGATCCGCTTGCTCGGAAACCGACCACTGCTGGCCGCTATCGTCACCGGCCTCATCTGGGGCGTGTGGCACTATCCCCTCATCCTGATGGGCTTCGAATATCCGGACCACCGGGCTATGGGCCTGTTGGTCTTTCCGGTGACCACGGTGCTGTATGCCATCATCCTGGGCTGGTTGTTCTTGCGCAGCGGCAGCATCTGGCCCGCCAGCTTGTTCCACGCAGCCATGAACACCATCGGTGGTAATATGTTGCTGCTGCTCTTCCGGGGTGGACCCAACTTTATCTTCGTCAGCCATGAAGGCCTGCTGATCTGGATACCCATGGCCCTGGTCTCGGCCTGGATCATCCTCAGCGGGCGATTGCGAAGGAAGACCACGGCGCAGCAAAGCCCAAACCTGGTCACCTGACCAGGCCACAAACTATCCAACTGACCCTTATGCTGAATTCCATCACCTGGAGGGTAATGACCGAACCCATACACTTCGTAATGGAACGCGGCTTACTGATCGGTATAAAGAGCCGAGTCGAAGCTATGCATTTTAATGTACAGCTTGCTAAATTCATAATACCAGGAGGTAGATAATGAATAGCAAATGGTGGTTGCATTTGATGTGGGTACTGGCTGCCGGAGGGCTGGGGTTCCTGATAACGGCCGCTTTGGCCAGGTGGCTCGGCCTGCCGCGCCCCTGGCTGTTGCTACCCTACCTGGTGGTGGCCGGTGTTTTCCTGTTTGCCTACTTTCGCTGGAGCGGCCTTAACCTGGCAGACACGACGCGCCAGCATTGGGCCTGGGGTCTGGTCGGGGCGGCCCTGGCGGGTGCCTTTTTAGTGCAAAATGTGTTGTCGCAGCCCGCTTCCGCGCGCTCCCAGGGCCTGAGCTTGGTCTTCGATCTGTTCTGGCTTGGCCTGGTGTATGGAACGCTGGACGCGCTTCTGCTGTCGGTCATGCCGCTGCTGGCCACCTGGCGAGCCTTCTCCCTGCTAGGTTGGACCGCCGGCTGGCCGGGCCGGCTGGCGGTGGGCTCCCTGGCGCTGGTAGCCAGCCTGTTCGTGACGATTGCTTATCATTTGGGTTACCCCGAGTTTCGCGGACCCGAGGTGGTGGGGCCAGTCATCGGAAATGGGGTCTCGAGCCTGGCTTACCTGCTCACAACCAATCCCTTGGGTGCCGTACTCAGCCACATCGCAATGCACGTGGCGGCCGTATTGCACGGCCCCGAGACTACCGTCCAGTTGCCCCCGCACTACTGAACAAAGCGTGAATCAGGATATTACCCTGTATCAATCGGAGCTGCACACTTCTTCTTTCGTGGGATGGATGTTGATCACCATGACCCGTTTGTTCGGTCCGGCAGGCATAGGCCGCCTTTCGAGCGTCAGCACCAGGGACAAACGAGTGGCGAAAAAGGTAGGTCAGATGTTTGCAGCTACCTCGAAAGAAGCGCTCTATCTCACCCAACGCAACATTGCCGACTACGACTATACGCATGTGTTGCGCCACCACGATACACCTATGCTGCTAATCAAAGGCGAATTGGACAACGAGATAAATTCCCGGCTGGAGTCAACGCTGGCAGTTTTGCAGCAGAAGCCGAATTTCCGGCTGGTTGAGCTAAAGCGCGCCGGGCATTTCTCAAACATGGAGAAGCCTGAAGAGTTCAACCGGGTGTTGTCCGATTTCTTGGAAGACCTTGGGAAAGGGTAGATCTACTAATGATCCATGCTCTCGTTCAAGTTTTCATACTAAAAAGCACCAGGCCGGAGTGTGCGCATCTCGATTCGGTGCTGGACTGCGTATGAGATTCCCGGTACAATCAATCATCGCCAAAGCATAAATTCACAATCTGACATCCTGAGGCGGCAGTCATCACCATGCTGCTGGCGATGTGGTAGATTGGTCTGGATTGGGGCTACCTGTGGGCGGTCATTGGGCTGGGCTCGCTGCTGTTGGGGTTCGCGCCGAGCAGCGTGTTGCACCCTTTGCCCGAATTGAATTTCGCCCTGTTCAAGATGGCCTCGCTGTACGTGCTTGGGCTCTATAGGACTGATTATCGCCGGCGCGTGATCTGCACCGCAACATCAATGATAAGAGCCGACCGAATAAAACGACCAGCAACTACGTTATCAGGTTAGAAAGGGCAGACAGCGGTGTGAAGGACCGGTCCATGCCGTCATCAGAAACCAACGAACTTGAGCTGATCGCCAGGGCTCAGCAAGGGGACCGGCATGCCTTTGGTGAACTGGTCCGCTGTCACCGGGAGGGCGTGGTCAACGTGGTGTACCGCATGTGTGGGGATGTGCACCTGGCAGAGGACGCGGCCCAAGAGGCCTTCATCCGTGCCTGGCGAGGCCTCGGCCGGTACCGGCCTCGATCCCCTTTCCGCAATTGGCTGTATCGCATCGCCACCAACGTCGCGCTGGACGCCTTGCGCCGCGAACGGGAGACGGTGGATATAGATGGGCTATTGCTGGCCGCTTCAGAACCGGGGCCGGAGGCCAGCGTGGAGGGGAAGGAGCGGGGCGAGCGGGTGCAGCGGGCGGTGTTGGCCTTGCCGCCTGCTAGCCGTGCGGTGCTGGTGCTACGGGAGTATGAGGGCCTCTCTTATCAGGAGATCGCGGAGACGCTGGATATCCCGGTTGGCACCGTCATGTCGCGCCTGAACTACGCCCGCAACCGGCTGCGCGAGGCACTGGCCCCTTATCTGGAGGTGCTATGACGGAACACGTAACGGCCTGGCTGGGAGCTTACCACGACGGCGAGCTGCGAGGGCGCCGAGTCCAACAGGTAGCTGCCCACCTGGCAGGCTGCGCGACTTGTCGGGCAGAGCTGGAGAAGCTGCGCGGGCTGTCGGCGCTGCTGACGGAGAGCCCCGCTGTCCCGGACCTCACGCCGCCCGAGCGCTTTGTGGCGCAGGTGGGACTGCGCTTGCCACGCCGTCCAGAGCGTTCTGCCTGGCAGAGAGGGTTGGAGATCGGCTGGCAATTGGCGCCACTGGGTCTGCTCGGCGCCTGGGCCGTGGTCCAGGCAGTATTTGCGGTGGCGGGATTGCTGTTAATTGCCCTGCAAATGGGCCTGGGAGGCGATGCACTGGCTTGGCTGCTGCCTGTACCCCCGCAGGGGGCGCGGTTGACCGGTGTCTTCGGCCTCTCAGATATTGGTTTGAACGACGTAGGCCAGATCGCGCTCAATTTGCTGAGGGATGGGGGGCCGTTAGGCTGGGGCGTCACCCTGAATCTGGTATCACTGCTCGTGATCGGTCTGCTGTATTGGAGCTGGCTGGCCAGTTGGTGGGTTCGCCATCGGCGCCAGCAGCGCTTCTAGGAGGTAAGGTAACATGGATCATTTCAAAGTTTTGAAGCGAGCCTGGGAGATCACCTGGCGTTACCGGGCGTTGTGGGTCTTTGGCATCATCCTGGCGCTGACCACCAGCCGGGGCGGTAGGGGCGGTGGCAATAATGGGGTTCAGTACACCTTTGGTAGTGAAGATTTTCCCTTTCGCGGCGGCAAGTTCCCCATACCGGAGATCTCACCACCCCAGGTCTCGGCCGAGATCACGGGCACGCTGATCGCCATTGGGATCGGACTGGCGTGCCTGATCCTCCTTCTGATCGTGGTGACGGTGGTGGCGCGCTACGTGGCGCGGACGGCGCTGATACGCATGGTGGACGATCACGAAGAGACGGGAGAGAAGCGGGGTATACGCCAGGGATTTCGCATGGGCTGGTCGCGGGCCGCGTGGCGGCTCTTCCTGATCGACTTGGTGGTCGGTGTGCCGTTGGTGTTGGCGTTCATCCTGCTGTTCCTGCTGGCGTTGGCCCCGCTGCTGCTGTGGACGACGGGCAGCCGGCCGGCCGGGGTGGTGGGCACCGTGGCTACCATTGGTCTGTTCTTCCTGTTCCTCTTCTTGCTCATCGTCGTCGCCCTGGTGGTCACACTGCTAATGCACTTCTTCCGCCGCGCCTGCGCGTTGGAGGGGTTGGGGGTGATCGAATCCATCCGGCACGGCTTCGGCGTTGTGAGGGAACACCTCAAGGACGTGGCGATCATGTGGCTCATCATGATTGGCGTGAGCATCGGCCTGGCGCTGGCGATGATCTTCGTCGTGCTCTTGCTGGTGGTCTTGGGGGTGCTGCTGGCTGGTTTGCCGGCACTTCTGGTGGGCGGGCTGGCCAGCCAGGCCTTTCAAGGGGCGGTGCCCTGGATCCTGGGGGCTGCGGTCGGTATCCCGATCTTCCTCCTGGTGGTGGTGGTGCCGATGCTGTTCC
>JAHELX010000469.1 GCA_024643945.1 Anaerolineales bacterium | reverse complement strand
CTCTGCTAGAGGAATCGATTTATCGATAACCCGTGTGCCCCCAAGGGACCTCGAACGCACGCCATGTCGCCCCCCTTGCACGGCTCAAAACTCGTAGAGGAGATTATACCACTGGAGGAGTTGCGACATGCCCCGAACAGTAGAACCAACATCGCCCGGCAAATCTTCTGTTCGTTTTCACGCCCTCATTTCATCCGGGCATCCCAAAATCGCTTGAGATGGATCTGTTGCCCCTGCGGGTATTGCACCCTTCCGGTATTAGGAACTCCGACCAACTATCCTTTTCTCTCCCGAGTCCATACGGTTGAAGTATTTGCACCCTACGGGTCATCTTCTCGCTTCTGTCATTCAGTTATGATTGTCATAATCAAAATCAAGCGGCAATAGGGATGAGTTTGAAAACTCGAGCGAGGCGAGCGGCTACCTCAAGTTCTCCTCGGCGAAGCGATTCCCGGACTTCATCCAGTTTCTGGGCATCACTGAGAGATAAATATGGCGACCAGCCCTCGTCGGTGTAAATCAGTTCCACCTCAACCTCGGCAACATACTCACCTTCATGCACCAGCTTTGAAATACGCCTCTTAGTCATCATTTTCTTCTCACCTTGAAATCGCTTGACCATTGCTCTGGACTCGGCCTATACGCTGTGACTGAAACCGCAGGGGAAGATGCGTTTCTAGGAATACCCCAAACCACGTGAATGGGCTTACCTTGAAGATCAGATTCCAGTACAAGGACACACGGGCCTTTGGGATAGTTGGGGTAATCTTCTATAACAACGGCTTCTCGGACACCAGCCATTCCATCTCGTACAAGAAGATCATCCTCAGCCAACTCATCGTACCCGTGAGCTGATATTCTTACCTCGTCACGTTCGATTAGCTCCAAAATCTGTTGGAGTATTTGGCTCATATTCAAATACTACCTCGAAAGAGAGCAGATGTCAAAGGAAAGCCGCTTGATCTATCGCATCGAACGGCTTTGGCGTTGATGTCATAAGCGGGTTCGACCCCGTCGGGCCCGCGATGACACCGCATCCCTGTCAAGAACCGTCTAAAGGGAATGTGTCCCACAACTGGACCAGATGCGCCTTAATCTCCTGGCGCATCGCCGGATTGCCTCACCGCCACGACTATGCTATACTCAAAATGCTTTGGAGGCCCTTGGGCAAAAGAATCCATACGAAAGTATCGCCATTGAGAGGCTGAGATCTCCCAAGGATTACCCTTTCTCCTCTCGTTAGTCGGGGTGCAGCACGCTGTGCCCCGATTGAGGTTGACGTAGCACTATTGGAGCAATGAAGCCTATGTCCCCTAATGAACCAAAACTGGAACTAAGAACCCGCACCGTCGGCCCCTGGCCAATGAACACCTACGTTTTAATCTGCCCCGCCACCCGGCAAAGCGTCCTCATTGACCCCGGCGCCGAGCCGGAAACGCTGCTGGAGATGCTGGCCGACAGCGACCCCATCGGCATCCTCATCACCCACACCCACCCCGACCACATTGGCGCACTGGAGGAGGTGCGATCCCGGCTGAATGTCCCGGTGATGGCTCACCCCGGCCCTCACTTTGAAGGGATGATCCTGGACGCCGACCGCTGGCTCAATCACGGCGACCTGGTGCGCGTGGGCGAACACACCCTGAGAGTCTACCACACCCCCGGTCACATCCCCGATATGATCTGCTTCGCCCTCGAAGATGACCACCGCGTCATCGTTGGTGACACGATCTTTGAAGGTGGCCCCGGCAAAACCTGGTCGGCCGAGGATTTTCAAACCACGCTGCAAACCCTGCGGAACGTCATCCTGTCTTGGCCTGACGACACCGTGTGCTACCCCGGCCACGGACCCTCTTTCCGCCTCGGCGACCACCGGGCGGCTGTCGAGGCTTTCCTCGACAAAGACCACGGTGATTTCTTTGGAGATGCGACGTGGGAACAGTGAAACATACCGCAGTTTATGTTCGCCAGGGATCGCCAGATCCCGGCTTTGGACGACGAAACCCGGCCAAAACGATACTTTAGACCGGGATCTAGCGATTCCATCCGATTACCCCGCATGATGCCTGATTTGGTTGATATTCGCGCGTGAAAACCGCGCGGATCAGTCAAGTAGCCAGTACCGCCAATTAAGTGTATATACTCCTGTCAAATTTGGCATCGTCTGGCGACAGATTTGCGCGTTTTGGGCCGGAGATGTCGTGATGGAGACGATGATTTGCATGCAAGTTACGCCAAATGAATCCGCGACAGCCAGCACTTTCTACATCCTCGTCGGGCTGATGATTGCGGGCTCGAGCCCTGCCGGGTCCGCATGGTGTGATAATGCAATTGCGCCAGTCGCCGCCGGCCCCTGACGGCGGGACCCTTGGACTTTCAGGCTGTCGGGTGTATAATAAGTGTAAGTTCGATGTCCCGAATTGCCGCGGCTGCTTCTGGAGGTTTGTGCCGTGGCTAGTAGCGATGGCAACCCTTTCTTCCATCGCGGCCCCATCCGCCGACGAGAATACTTTTGTGGTCGCGCTCACCACGTCGCTCAGAGCCTCAGCTTGCTGCGCAATGATCAGAACCTGGCCCTGGTCGGCCAGCGCCGCATTGGAAAAACTTCGCTTTTGTTCCACGTGGCTGATCCGGTCGTATTTGAGGCTCATGACCTGCGTCGAGGCGAGCATCTCTTCATCTACTTCGACGGAACGGAACTGGGCCATCTGAGCTCGGATGAGATTTTGGCTCTGCTGATGGACCGGCTGGCGAGCGCCTTGCCCGTTGCCGGACATTCTCTTGACCTCCCCCAATCTCCGCCGGCCGGACTCTCCTACCGCGACTTCCGAGATGCGGTCTTGCGCGTCACCGAGGTTGGTCTGAAGCCCATTTATCTCCTGGATGAATTCGAATCTCTGGCCGACAACCCTCATCTGGGGCCCCGCTTCTTCTCCGGCCTGCGCGCTCTGTCCAGCCAGTTTAATCTCTCCTTCGTCACCGCCTCTCGACAGCCCTTATTGAAGTTGACTTACGCCAACACAGAGACTCTCAGTTCTCCCTTCTTCAACACGTTTGCCAACCTCCACCTGGGCCTGTACTCCGAATCCCAAGCGCGGAACCTGGTCGAAACGCTGACCACCTATGCCGGGCTTGACCTACCGTTGCAGACAACGGAGCGCATCCTGGAACTGGCCGGCCCTCACCCGTTGCTCTTGCAAATAGCCGCCTTCCACGCCGTCGAACTGTGGGGCGAAGAAGGCTGGCGGGCAGAAGGGGATGCAGAATGGCGTCGTCACTTTATGGCCGAGGCAGAGTCTCATTTTGAGTATTACTGGCGTCACCTGACCGACGGCGAACGCTACACGCTGGCTGCTCTACCACTGACCCAGGAGGATGAGGCCCGGCGGGAGGCGGTCCACGGGTTGGAGCGGGCGTGTCTGATTCGCCGAACGGAGCAGGGCTATACTTACCTCTGCCCTACCTTCGAAGACTTCGTCCGCCGACAGTCCGTCCCGCATTTGCTGCAATTGGGCCCCTTCCTCCTCGACCTATCCCGGCAGGCGGCCCTCTGCCATCACGCGCCGCTCAGAGTGACCAAGACTGAGTTCAAGGCCCTGGCCCACCTGATCCGCCGTGCTGGCCAGGTGGTCACCCCGGAGGAGTTGGAGAAGGCCCTGTGGGGAGACGAGTACGTGGAAGACCCGGAACGAGTGCGGGCCGTAATCAAGAGCCTGCGCAAGGCACTGGGTGGCGAGGCGGAGTGCCTGGTCACCAGATGGGGGGTAGGCTATATGCTCCAGATTTCCTCCTGATTTTCTCCCAAATTCTGCTGCTTTTTCGCCCACTTTTTTCCTTCAACGCGCGGCCTCTGTGTGTTATGCTGGTCGCAGAAAACACACAGGAGGTAAAGGACCATGTACCAGAAAATCTTGATCGCGCTGGAAGGGAAAGAGACCGACGGGGCCGTACTGGCTCACGTTAAGAGGCTGGCCGCGCAGATAAACTCTAGGGTCACTTTGTTGCGGGTCATCACCGTCGCGGACGACGGGGGTGACGGCATGGGCTACCAGTGGCAGTTGGAGGTCGGTTCCAGCGGCTGGCGGCGGAAGAATCAGGCCGAGACGTGCCTGTCCCAACTGGAGCGCCGGCTGCGGCTGGAGGGCCTGTTTGTCGAGACGGCCTTGGTTATCGGCAGCCGGTCCGAAGCCGACGAAATCGTCAGTTGGGCCGCCGAGAACAACTGTGACCTGATCGCGATGGCCAGCGACTCGCGACCTTGGTACACGCGGTGGATCAGCGGCAGTCCGGCCAACGGCGTGCAGCGCAAGGCGACGGTGCCCACCCTGTTTATCAGCAACGGCACCCGGACGGCGCCGGTGGCGCGCACGGCCCCCAAGGCGAACGCGATGATGGCCCTCTTTGGCAGCAATCCCTGTCTATAGAGTATGGGAGAAGGGAGAAATCGAAATGGGAATCAAGCAAGCTCTGACCCAGGTCCTGATGAACGGGCTGCCGGCCGACGACCAGGCGCGCATGGTGGCTGATTTCATCGCCTGGTTGTATGCAGACCTGCCGCCAGCCGGGCAGCAGGAGAAAATCGAGCGGCTGGGGCCGAGGCTGATAGAGATGATCCGCGAAGGGCACTTTGGCCTGCCGATGCTCATCTACCACCATCTGTTGCGTCTGCCGCCCCTCCGCTGGCTGGATCGCTGGGTGGCGCCGGAAGCCCCAGCCGAGGGCCAACTGACCCAGTTGGAACCCCGCTGGCCCTAGAGTTGACTTTTCAGATGGTTTGGCGAGCGCAAAGGCTGTCGTGAACTGCACTTACACTTGGCGGCAGTTCACCAGGGACGAAAGACGAAGGGCGAAGGAATAGCTATTCGTCGTTTGTCATCTGTCTTTCGTCTGTCACTAACGACCTATTCTGCCCACCCGCTGGCGGCTGAACGCTTACGATCCATCAATCTCATCTGGCGGACGAGGAGGTGAAACGCTATGGTCAGACACCTGATGATCACCTGGATCCTGGTCCTGTGCATTATTGCTGCGTCGGCCTGTGGCCCTTCACCCACCCCCACCGCATCCCCGGCCGCCGTCGGCACGCCCGAAGCGCCTACGCCGACGCCGGTTCCCCCAACGCCCACGACTTCGGCCATGCCTGTCCTGAGCGTAGTCGAAGGGCTCAGCCCAAGCCCTGCCCCGCCCACCCTCGAACCGGTCACCAGCCGCTTCCTTTACGTGCAGGGGGTTACCGTTTCCACCCTGGCCGGCGACGGCCACCGGGGCTACCGCGACGGTCCCGGTCTGCAAGCGCGATTTGCC
>JAHELX010000468.1 GCA_024643945.1 Anaerolineales bacterium | reverse complement strand
GATACCGGCTGACCTGGCCAAATTTGGAGAGTGTCTGGTGTTCCACATCTTACCCAATGCTGAGACTATTCGAGCCCTGCGTGGCACTGTGCGGCGCGTGTTGCCCATCATTGCCTTGACGCTGGTCGCTGGCTGCTCCTGGGGAAGCCGGGAGGCGCGTGTGCCACGGCCTGAGCCAACCCGTGTGCCACAGCCTACCTTCACCATAACGCCACTGCCGCCGACGCCGACCCCACCCAGGTCGCCCGATATGCCCACGCCCACCGACACGCCGCCAGCGCCTACTGACACACCCACGCCCACCGACACGCCTGTCCCTCCCACGCCGACGCCGGTCCCACCGACAGCTACGCCTCTACCGCCTCCGCCAACGTCAGAGCTCGCCACCCCGGCGTCGACCGCCATGCCAACCACTATGCCCGCCCCCGCACCCCAATTTGAATTGTATAGCTATCGGAAGGAAAACAACTGCGATGATCTGGGCATAGACGGCACTGTCTACGACGCCCAGGGCAATCCGCTACCGGGCATCACGATTGAAGTAATAGGGAGCAATGAAACGTTCACCGCCACCTCCGCCAGCGACGGTACTTACAACATTCATCTTGGCTCTCTACGAGACCTCCCGGACGAGGCCAGCGCCTGGTACGTTCAACTTAAGGACAAGGGCCAAATTGTTTCAGATAAACTTGGCTGGACCACCTCTCATGATTGCAGCGACGCAGAAGCGATACAGGTTGTGCACCTGGAGTGGAAGCGAACGTCGTAGATGATGAGCCAGCAGCGATTGCGGGTCACTTTTGCTAAAGGCCCTCAACTCAAGTATATTTCGCACCTCGATCTGGCGCTGGCATGGGAGCGCACACTGCGCCGGGCAGGGATACCGCTGGCCTATTCGCATGGGTTTAACCCCCAGGCCAGGTTACAACTGGCCTCGGGGTTGCCACTGGGCTACACTGGGAGCGCCGAGCTGATGGACGTCATGCTGACCGAAGCAGTGTCCCCTGAGGAGTTTGTCAGCCGCGTGCGCCCGGTCTTGCCCGAGGGATTGCGCGTGGTCGCCGCTGAAGAGATGCCCTTGAAGTCTCCAACACTGCAATCGAGGCTGCGCCAGGCAGAGTATCGGGTAACGGTGGAAACTTCGCTGTCGGGCGACGAATTGATCAACCGCATCACCCATTTGTTGGCCTGCGACCGGCTTGAACGACAGCGTGTCCGCAAGCGGCGTGTAGAGACCTTTGACTTGCGTCCCCTGGTGGACGACATACGGTTGGAAGCCATTGGCCAGGGCCAGGCCGTCTTATGGATGCGACTGAGTGCGGGACAAGGGGGCAATGCCCGGCCCGATGCCGTCCTGGCTGCTCTGGGCCTGGGGGATACTCATAGCCAGGTCGAGCGGACAAAGCTCCTTTTCGAATTTGACAGCCGGTAGTTCTCTGGCTATAATTGTCTTTTGTGAGCTTGGGTACCATTCCGGCATATAATTGCAATTTCGGGCTAAAAGCTCAATAGGCAGGTCTGGACGGAGGCTTGAATGTACGCTGTCATAGAAACTGGTGGCAAGCAATATCGCGTCAGCGAGGGAGATGCCATCAACGTTGAGAAATTGCCCTATCAGGCTGGTGAGAGAGTCGAGTTTGAGCAAGTATTGCTCATTTCCAGTAAAGAAGGCCTGTCTGTTGGCCAACCGGTTGTCGAGGGCGCCAAAGTGGTGGCCAGAGTCGAATCTGTAGGGCGTGGCCCGAAAATCCTGGTTTGGAAATACCGACCCAAGGAACGTTACCGGCGGCGGCAAGGACACCGGCAAGCATACACACGCCTTCGCATTGAGAAGATTGTACAATAGCCAGCCCACCTCGGCTCCCGCAGCGTAGCCGAGGGAGCCAGATTCTCTGCCTGACTATTGATATCTGAACATCTGGAGGAATACAATGGCCCACAAGAAAGGTGGCGGTTCCAGCCGCAACGGTCGCGACAGCCAGTCGAAGCGGCTGGGTGTTAAGAGGTTTGGCGGCGAGAAGGTTCGTGCCGGCCACATCTTGGTGCGTCAGCGAGGAACCCGGTTTCATCCTGGCGTTAACGTCGGCATGGGACGGGATCACACCCTGTTTGCCACGTCCGACGGCTATGTGAAATTTGAATACGTGAGGCGCGGCAAGAAGCGCATTAGCGTTTATCCCAATTTGTGATGGGTTGAAAGGCTTTAGGTTACTTCATGAGGGAACGTATTCACCCTAAGTATTATCCCAACGCGACTGTGATATGCAGTTGCGGCAACACCTGGACGACTGGCTCTACGGTAGAGTTGATTCGCACCGACGTATGTTCGGCATGCCACCCCTTCTTCACCGGCGAACAGCGTATCGTGGACACAGCCGGACAGGTGGACCGCTATCAGAAGCGTTTGAAGCGCCATAAAGAGTATGTGGCCGAGGAGAAAGCACGGACTGAGCAGGCTTTGCGGAAGGAGCGCGACGCGATCCTGAAGCAGCAAATCGAGGCTTTGAACCTGAGTGAACGTGTTCACAAGGCTCTCGCCGACGCTGGCCTGGTCAGTATTGGCGAAGTTGTGAAAAAACTGGAAGCCGGTGACGCCGGGTTGCTAGCTGTGGAAGGCATTGGGCCCAAGGCACTGGAGGAAGTGAAAGACCGATTGCAGGCTATTGGTCTGATTCCTGTCTGAGGCTGAGGCTAGATCGGTGATGGAAAAGCACAAGGGCAGATGAGCTCATCTGCCCTTTATGTTTGGAGGAGCCCCATGTATCACCGCTATGACGGCGGCTGGATCGAACTGATCTGTGGCAGTATGTTCAGCGGCAAGACCGAAGAACTTATCCGCCGTGTGAAGCGCGCTCAGATTGCACGCCAAAAGGTACAGGTCTTCAAGCCCATCATGGATGACCGCTACGTGGTAGAAAAAGTAAGCTCGCACGACGGGCTGCACTGGGATGCGGTAACCGTCCATGATGCCAGCCAGATTCTATCACTGGCCGAGGAGGATACTGACGTCATCGCCATTGACGAGGTGCAATTCTTCGATTGGACCATCGCTGACGTGTGCGAGGAACTTGCCGGCCAGGGCAAACGTGTTATCCTGGCTGGCCTGGACATGGACTTTCGCGGCGAGCCCTTCGGCCCGATGCCATTGTTGATGGCCCAGGCCGAAGCCGTAGACAAGCTCCAGGCGATTTGTGTGGTGTGTGGTGCTCCAGCCAGCCGCACCCAGCGCCTCATCAACGGCCGCCCGGCCAACTACGACGACCCCGTGATCCTGGTCGGTGCCAGCGAGGTATACGAAGCCCGGTGCCGCCGCTGCCACGAAGTGCCACCTCCTAAAAACTCACAGGGCAAGTAGGAGTCGGTCATGCCCACCTTTGAGTTTCCGGCCCTCACCAGGCAGGTTGTAGGGGCTTTCTTCCTGATTTTCACATTGCGCATTATCGGCGTCACGCTGGCGACGATCCGCGTGCTGATTATGATGCGCGGCAAGAAGGCACTCTCGGCCTCGATAGGGTTCTTCGAGGTATTGGTTTACGTATTGGCGATCGGACCGGTAGTCAACAACCTGTCGAATGTGTGGAACCTGCTGGGGTATTGCCTGGGTTTCGCTATGGGCACACTGGTAGGTATGTGGCTGGAGGAACGGCTGGCTCTGGGCCACGCCACGGTGCGCATCGTCTCCAGGTACAAGGGTAATGCCGTGGCTAACGCCATCCGTGACGCCGGCTACGGTGCGACTATAGAGTGGGGCCAGGGTCGCGATGGCGCCGTCGGCCTGGTGGTGGCAACCGTACGGCGCAAAGAAGTGGGGTCCGTGTGTGCTCTGGCCGACGAAGTAGATCCCAGCGCTTTCGTCACCATTGAGGAAGCGCGTACAATTCGCCGGGGATACATGCGTATCGCCCGCCACGAACGGTAAACGGGGCCACCAGACCCTAAGGGTTTTCCTCAAACCCTTAGGGTCTCAGTGCCCCCCTTGCAGAAAGGGATTGAATGACTACGCAGCCTGGCTGCCATCCAGCCCTAACTCCCCGGCAATGCCTTGCATCGCCTCCAGCACCACCCCCACATGCTCCCACAAGTCTACGCCCAGGGCTGCGGCACCGGCCTCGATATCCTCTCGGTGAACTCCGGCGGCAAAGGCTTTATCCTTCCACTTCTTTTTGACCGACTTGACTTTCACGTCGCGGATGTCTTTGGAGGGACGCACCAGTGCCACGGCCGTGATCAACCCTGTGAGTTCGTCCACCGCATACAAAGCATGCTCCATCCGTGTCTGTCGTTCCACGCCGGTGACCTCCGTGGCGTGGGAGAGGACGGCCCGGACCACCGTCTCGTCGTAACCCCTTTCGCGCAGAATAGGCGCACCGGTGTTGGGATGGCCATCGGTGGCCACGTCAGGATAGCGCTCGTAGTCAAAGTCGTGAATCAGCCCGACGAATCCCCACAATTCTTCATCCTCGCCAAAGCGGCGGGCATAGGCGCGCATGGCTGCCTCCACCGCCAGCATATGGCGGCGGAGATTGATGTTCTGGGTATACTCGCAGACCAGGTCCCAGGCGTCTTGCCGGTCAGGCATGACAATTCCTCCTCATCTACCCATAGCATTTGCCTTTGTGACTAGTGCCCCATCAAAGTGATTTTGATAAGTTAGATTTGGCCTCATGGGCGTAATCTGTATCATATCATAATCCCTGTGATGGGGTACTAGAAGCTAATTACGAATAACACGAACAGACGAACTTACCGAATGTCTTCTTGAAAGTTCTCAAGATTTGCACCATCGGTTCATCTTCTCGCCCCAGCTAGCCAGGGCGAACCAGGGAATTCTACGCCAAGACGCCGATAGGTGCAAACCAGCGCACGACGTCCACCTATGCTCACCTCAGGTGCAGACAGACCCCGCCCGATGCGGCGGGGTCTTTACGTTGGCTGGAAACTGCGGGATCCGGCGCGCGGACCCATTTCACCTTGCACTTGTCCAGAAATAACCTACCACTTTTGCAATCAGTTTACGCCCGATTTGCCAATCGAAGTGCAAAGTTATTATTGGACAAGTACTTTGGAGGGCGAATCTATCAGACCCCTGGGGCTTCAACAACCATTTGCACACCTGATTTGTCTGCCCAAGGTGTGCTGATGGCGTAAAGAGCAGCTACTCGTTAGCCCCAAGGGTCTGTTCCCCACTGAGCACCGGAGTTAGGGAACCTGTATTTCCTTAGACGCGCTGCCTGTTGCCCCTTTGTCGTCGGTGACGGTCAAGGTAGCCGAATAGTGGCCTGTTGCCGTGTAGTGGTGCTCGAC
>JAHELX010000467.1 GCA_024643945.1 Anaerolineales bacterium | reverse complement strand
GCTACAGTCACTGACAACCAAGGCAAACAGAGTCACCATGAGAAGCATTGGAAAGATTTTTCTCATTTCAGGGCCTCCTTTGGCAGTTCAGTCCAGCGGCTGCCGAGGTACGCCGGCTGGCTCTATTATATAATCGTCAGGTTAATTTGTGAAACTGGGATCACTGAGGAGCCAAACCAGGCCTCTCAGTATGGTTCAAGAAGTCACTTCGAAGCCAGTCGCCCCTGTTCGCGGCCACTTTAAGTGTCGGTTGAGTTATGACACCTCTGCCAAGCGCTCTTCAAGCAATTCGTCCGATTACCACGCACTTAGGGTTCGTAAAAGAATTATCTCCCGCATATCATTCCCTGGACTGTCCGTCCAGGGAATGACATGCGATGATGCGGGAACTTATATTTTTACGAGTCCTTAGTGAGCTATCTCGGAAGTTCGCACTTGACACCAGAGGGGAAATAAGGTATAATCATAAATAATCTATAATGATCAAATATAATCACAAATTCAATCGAAATTAACAGTTAAGGATTGCGAAGTTGTGGGAGTTGCAACTATGAGCCAAGAAGAAACTCAATACGCGGAAGAACGACAGGCCAGAATGTTGGAACTGCTCCGCCAGCAGGGGCGACTGGATGTCAAGTCCCTGATAGAGACGCTGGGTGTTTCCGGGGCCACGATCCGCCGGGACCTTGCCGAACTAGAAGGGAGAAATCTCTTGCGACGCACCCATGGTGGGGCCCTTCCCCCCGAATACTTGAAATATGACGCCCCTTTTACTGATCGAGAGACGAAACGCGTCCAGGAGAAGGCCAGGATCGGTCGGGTTGCAGCCGACATGGTCAAAGATGGGGAGACGATTTTCATCGACGCCGGCACAACCACCCTGCAGGTAGCCAGAAACCTGATCGATCGGAACGACCTGACGGTGGTGACCAATGCTCTCAACGTCTGCGCCACGTTCACAGGCGTCCCGAGCGTTGAGATCTTCTTCCTCGGCGGACAATTCCGAGAGATCAACCTGGCCATGGTGGGGCCTTTTACTGTGGACATGGCAAAACAGTTCAACGCTGATAAGGCCATCATCGGCGTCAATGCGATCGACGTAGAACGGGGACTGATCAGCACCCCGAATGTCCTGGAGGCGCGCGTCCAGCGTGCGATTATCGAGGCAGCGGAGACGGTGATTGTGGTGGCAGATCATACGAAATTCGGTCGAAGATCGCTGGCAGTCATTGCGCCCATCAGCGACATTGACTTCATCGTCACCGACATGGCGGTCTCGGAGGAATATGTCGTAGCCCTGGAAGAGAAAGGGGTGCGGATCGTCAAAGCCTAGTGCTCCATTGGAAAGTTCTATTTCTAGCTCAGAGATTGGGAACTGTAGTCATTGAACAAGCGCGGGGAGACAGGCACTCTCCCAATGAGATCAGGAAAGGAGGTGGCAGCATCACATTCTCAGAACCTTTGGAAGGGACGTGGGAGGCGGCTCGACGTCCCGCTCGAAATGCGCTTATCATCAAGGAGGAAGTAAACGAAATGAAGACGAGGAAGCTCCTATCATTGCTATGGGTGATGGCCATGATCGGCAGCCTGGTGGTGGCCTGCGGCTCTCCAGCCACACCCGAAACGGTGATCGAGACCGTTGTGGTTACCCAGGAAGTCGCGCAGGAAGCGGAACAAGCAGGCCCTCCGCCCCGACAGGATGAGTACAGTAAGGAGTGGATCGCGGAGCAACTGAACAAAGAAGGGCAGCTTCTGATCTACTACCCCACCGGCGCCAACTTCAAAACGTGGCTCAACGACACGCTTGTCCCCAGCTTCGCGACCTACATCAAAGACACTTATGGGGTGGACCTGCAAATTGCCCTGCTCTCAACCGGGGGTGGAGATGCCGCCTTCTGGCAAAAGCTTCAGGCGTTCCAGGAAGGGGGTGGCAAGCCGGGCCAGTTTGACATCGACGTCGTCCGCGTGGCGCCGGACTTCCAGACGCTGGACGCCATCGAGCAGGGATGGTTTCTGCCCATTCTCCCGGACTACGCGCCTTTGGCTGCCAATCTGGCTGACGTAAACCAGCCAGGCCTGGCTACTTTTACCCTGGATGGCACTAGCTACGCCATTCCTTTCTACCAGCCAACCGTCTCCATGTTCTACAACAGCGAAAAGCTGCCCAACCCGCCGCAGACGCTGGAGGAATTGGGAGCGTGGGTCAAAGAGAACCCACAGCGGTTTACCTACGAGGACCCCAGAAGTTCCTCAGGAGTCGGCTCGGGTACCATGTTCCTGTTGACCACCATGCACTATTTTGGGGATGAGAACGACCCCAGCACATGGGATGAGGCCTGGACCTACCTGAAGGACATGCAAGAGAACGTCTATCCCCAACCCAACACCGGCGAGCAGGCGCTGGAGTTGATGCGCAAAGGTGAGATCTATCTGATGGTGTTCTGGAATGACTGGGGTATCTTCGCCAAAGATACCCTGGACATGCCCTTCATGCAGAACTATCTGCTGGAGTCGGGAATGCCAATCCGCAACACCCCCTTCGCCATCCCGACCGACGCGCGCCACCCCGTGGCTGCGCTGCTGTTCGTCGATTACGCGCTCTCGCCCGAGATGCAGTCCAGTCTGGGCCAGGTCATGCACCAGATTCCGGCCCACATGGGGCAAGCGACCTGGGACGCGATTCCGCAAGATGCCTTCGGATTCAAGTACGAGTACATTGTCGACCACACGTTCCCTGCCTTCAACAGCCGTGAAAACGTCGACGCCATCAAGGCGATGGCCGAGGGTTGGAGCGAGAAGGTCCTGGGGCGATAGTCTCTGGTCAGGCCATTCGCCTCGTACCCGGCACGGGTGCGAATGGCCTGGTCATCTCAAGGATTTTGCCATGGCTGACTTTGAGCAAATTGTCTGGCGTAGGCTGCGCCCCTATCTGCTGATACTCCCGGCTGTGCTGCTGTTTGTACTCCTGTTCGTGGGGCCGATGGCCCGCAGTTTGCTGCTGAGCGTTCAAAGCCCCGAGCAAGGATACAGCTTGCACTGGTACACGCGCTTCCTGGGTTCCAGTTATATCCAAGATCTGCTGTTCACGCTGGCGATTGGGATTGCAACCGCCATCATCTGCCTGATCGTCTCGCTGCCGATCGCCTTTCTCCTGCGGCGGCCATTTCGCGGCAAAACCCTGGTCAATCTATTCATCCTCTTTCCGCTGGTTGTACCCCACATCATCGCCGGTTATGCCCTGTGGCTCACCCTGGCCAGGAGTGGTCCCGTTTTCGCCCTGTTGGTTGACAGGCTAGGGCTGCTCCCCCAGGCCCCCATGCTGGTCAACGATTGGAAAGGCCTGCTGATCGCGCTGGTCTGGAAATTCTTCCCGATCACCACCCTGACAGTTTCCTCTGCCCTGGAGAGTCTGGACCCGGCGATCGAGGAGGCCGCTCGTGACTTGGGAGCCGGCCTATGGCGGCGCCTGCGCGAAATCGTCATCCCCCTCCTCATGCCGGGGCTGCTATCAGGGTTTGTGCTGGTCTTCATTATGGCTGCCGCTCAATTTTCGATCACCCTGGTTATTTACACCGGCACCAAGATAACCACGATTCCTCTCGACATCTTCTTCGAGACGTTCGGCCTGCGACACTGGGAGTACGGGAGCGCGCTGGGGATTATCCTGACGTTGATCACGCTGTTGCTGCTGGGGATCATCACCGGGGCGGTCAGGAGGATATATCGTGAAGCAATCGTTGGCTGACCGGCTGTTCTACACCACGCTAGTTGGCGTCATAGCTGGCTTCGTCCTGGTTCCAATGACCATTCTGCTGCTGTATTCGTTTAGCGGCCAGTGGAACTACCCGGATTTGATACCCTCACGCCTGACGCAGGAGTGGTACTCTTATCTCTTTCACTATGAGCAGGGACTGGATTCCCTCATCTTGAGCATCAAACTGGCTGTTCTGACTACCCTGGCGGCGATCATGCTGGGTGTGCCGGCCGGCTACATCCTGGCCCGTTACAAGTTCCGCGGGCGTACGCTGTTGGAGATGTTGTTCCTGGCCAAGACAGCGGTGCCGGTGATTGTGATCGGCGTGGGTACAGCCTCCCTGTTCATCCGCTGGCAATTATATGACACCTTCTATGGGATTCTCCTGGCGCACCTGGTGGGCAGCCTGCCCTTTATGGTGTGGACGTGCTCAGCGACTTTCGAGGGCATAGACCGGAGTCTGGAAGAAGCGGCTCAAGATCTGGGAGCGGGATTCTGGCGTACCTTCTTCGAGATCCTATCGCCAATGGCTCTGTCCGGGGTTCTGGCCGGATCTATCCTGGTCTTCCTCTACTCGATGGACGAGTTTACGATCACCTTTTTGATCAGTGGTGCCAGGTACACGACGCTGCCTCTGCGACTCTACAGCACCCTGCAGCAGGGATACATCGAACCTGCTTCAGCTTCGGCGGTGATTCTGCTGATACCCTCGGTCGTTTACCTGTTTATTGTCGTCAAATTCCTGCGGCTCAGCGATATCAGTGCCGGCCTGGGAGGAGGCTAGATATACCATGGCTAAGATTGTCTTGCGGGGCGTTGCAAAACGCTTTGGTGAGGTGGTGGCGGTAGATCACATTGACCTGGAGGTGCCGGATGGCAAAATCCTGACCTTGCTGGGGCCGTCAGGCTGTGGAAAGAGCACCACCCTGCGTATGGTCGCCGGATTCGAGCAACCGGACGAAGGTGAGATCGTGCTGGATGGACAGGTGATCAACACAATGCCGCCTGAACGACGTCCCACTTCTATGGTCTTCCAAAACTACGCCCTTTGGCCGCACAAGACAGTTTACGGCAACATCGCCTTCGGTTTGAGAGTACGCAAATTGCCGAAAGATCAGATCCGCCTGAAAGCGCGAGAGGTGCTGCACCTGGTGAATCTGGAAGAGTTCGGAGACCGCTATCCGCGCCAGTTGAGTGGCGGCCAGCGACAGCGGGTGGCCCTGGCTCGCTCTCTGGCTGTCGAGCCCAGCATCCTTCTGCTGGACGAGCCTCTGTCTAATCTGGACGCCAAGCTCCGAGTTCGGATGCGTTCAGAGATCAAGGACCTGCAACGCAGGGTGGGCATTACCATGCTCTACGTCACCCACGATCAGGAGGAGGCCCTGTCTCTTTCTGATTACATCGCGGTGATGAACCAGGGCCGGATCGAGCAAGTGGGCACGCCACTCGAGATCTACAAGTCTCCGGCCTCGGAGTTCGTGGCCTTCTTTATCGGGCAAACGAACTTTTTGCATGGTGTGGTAGAAGAGAGCAGAGGTAGCAGGGTCGTGGTTCGGG
>JAHELX010000466.1 GCA_024643945.1 Anaerolineales bacterium | reverse complement strand
AACCCCGAAAACCCAGGTAGCCTGGGCATTGCCATAAGCGAGGCCATAGAGTACGCCGTCACTCACGATGGCTTGAAGTACTCGCTGGGCAGCGTGGTCAACTTCGTGCTCTTGCACCAGACAATCATAGGTCTGGAGGCGATCAAGCAGATGGAAATGGCAGGGGATTATCCAGACATCCTCATTGGCTGCGCTGGCGGCGGTAGTAACGCATCTGGGCTCATTTACCCCTTTTTGAAGGACAAGTTAACTGGCGCCAAGCCGGACCTACGAGCCATCTTCGTGGAGTCCACTGCCTGTCCCAGCATGACGCGGGGCATTTATGCCTACGACTGGGGCGACACGGCTAAAACTGGGCCGGTGGCGAAGATGCGCACCGTGGGGCACAGTTTCATCCCTGCCCCTGTTCACGCCGGAGGGTTGCGCTACCATGGTATGGCGCCCAGCGTCTGTGCCCTTTTGGAGCAAGGCGAAGCAGAAGCCCGGGCCTACCACCAAAACGCAGCCCTGGGCGCAGCCATGAGTTTCGCACAATCCGAGGGCTTCATCGTGGCTCCCGAGACGGCCCACGCCGTCCAGGCTGTTTACGACGAAGCCATGGCGTGCAAGGAGTCGGGCGAGTCGAAGGTTATCCTCTTCAACGCCAGCGGCCACGGCCATTTCGACCTGGGGGCCTATGATGCTTACCACAGGCAGGAGCTCCCAGACTACGAACTCGACCAAGCGGTGATCAAGAAAGCCTTGGCCGAGCTGCCTGAGGTCCCAGCCTAGCGCCTTGCCCATCACGCCCTTACAATCTATCAGTTGAATCCTGAAGAAGCGCCAAGAGAGAGTAGCGGGTGGCTGGCCAGCCACCCGCTACTCTCTCTTGGATAGCCCGGGTTGTGACCAAGTATTTGTTCAAAAACAACTTGGTATTTTTGTGGCGATTTTACGCCTAGTTTCTGTCCCACAAACCGGCTGAATAATCCAGATAACTATGCTGACAAAGATGTCATTGAAAACTTCCGAAGTCTTTCTCCGAAAAGCTGCTAGGCAATGACGACACTTTGGGTTTCGCGGACGGCGTCGTGAATGCGCTGCACGTGTTGGGGGATGAGATCCGGCGGCAAGTGGTCAGGGTCGAACCAGCCAAACTCAGTGACCTCGGCATTGAGCGTCAGAGCGCCGCCGGTGGCATGGGCACGGAACAATGCGACCAAAATGGCACGAGCTGGCGAGTTGGGGCCAAAGGTACCCGGCGCGAAGTAACTGGAATAGAGCCCTACTAGCCGCTCAAGTTGTATCGTCAGCCCGGTCTCCTCCTGCGCTTCACGCATGGCTGTCTGATCGAGTGTCTCTCCCAGATCCATGTGTCCACCCGGAAGGCACCACAGGCCATTGTCCTGGCGGCGGGTCAGCAGCACCTGCCCGGCATCATTGAAAATGGCTACGTTTGCTCCCACGTGAGGGGTGATCAATTTGGTCCATCCGATGGCATTGATCCAATTGAGATTCGGGCGACGGCTGTCGGGCTCCGAGCCACAATAGATGACGTAAAACCCGGCCCGCTCTAGTGCCAGCTCTACTTCAGCCGGGTGGTAATAGGCAAAAAAGCGCTGCTGTCCGTTGTCGTCCTCGCGCCAGCTTTCCCCCTCCCCTTGCTTCAAAACCAGACAAACATGCCCATGGCCCAACGCACGATGAATCTCGACCAGCGCGCCGGGTAGTTCGACCTTGAGCAAATGCAGCAACGAGGCGCAGGCCCAGATGCCATCCAGCGTGCCATTGGCGAAGGGCAGAGCGCGAGCATCGGCCTGAACCAAAAGTTTGACCCCCCGTTCCATTGCCTGGCGCAGCATCCCTGCCGATCGGTCCAGCCCCACAGCCCAAAAGCCTCGGTTCGCTAGACTCAGCAGGTCTCGCCCCGGTCCACATCCCACGTCTAGGATGCGGGCACCCTGTTGCAGACAGGCGCAAAAACGGTCAAGCTGCGTAGAGAGGTCAGTCCCGCAGAATTTGGCGGCAAAGTAAGGGGCGATCTCGTCGTAGGCTTGCGTGGTTTGCTTCGTTGTGTCAGCTCGTGGCATCGTCGCCCTCCTTTGAATTACGACATATGATAGTACATTTGTTCTATTTTGTCAATTGAGATATGCCCAGCTTTGGTCGGACCGATGGTAAAGCGAGGAGTGGTAGCTGTGCTGCTGACGAACAGATCAGGGGTAGTGAGAATTGGCACAAAAACCCTCTTATTCATTGTCAGCCAGGAGTAGATATGCTATACTCACGTAACTACGCGGAGCCGTTGTAAGCAGCCTGTCACCAGCAACTACATACGGAGGTATGCGAGTGAGCAACCTCGAACAACGTGTCCGGCGTGCCGCAGAAAGCATTCTCGAAAACGAGAGTTTGACGGCTGGCCTGGATGATATGACTGCCAAGGAGTTGCTCGATTGGGGGGTCGCCTGTGCCGAGGCGATTGCCCAGGAAACTGCCGGTCTGAATGATGATGAAGCCGAAGCCGTCATCTCGCCTCGGCTCCGCGCCACGCGCGGGCTGATGCGCCGGGTGAGGCGATGGGTTGTCAACCGCCATGAAATGGAGGCTGAGGGCGGCGCCGAATTGCTGTCCGAAATCATCGAGCAGGCTGCTATTATCTATCAAGATTTTGTACCACCCGACGACGACCAACGTGAGGTTTTTGGGGGCGAATGGTTGAACCTGGCCGATGACCCACCGCAGATGATTGTCCGTCTCCGCATGTTCATAGAAGGTGCGGGCATTGACTCCACATCAAACCCAGGAGGGGAAAATGACCAAGAAATCGGGAAGTTCCAGAAAATCTAGCACGCGACGCAAGAAATCAACCACATCGCGGCGTCAATCTACTCGCTGGAATCTGCTGGTTACCATCGCCTTGCTTCTGACGGTCGCGATCTTGGGCGCATATTATTTACGTACCGGCTCCGATCCGCTGGGTCTGTTCACTCCGGTCACAGCGACGCCCGTAGGGGACAATACCCCCCTGGCTACTGTCGGCAGCGGTGGAGATTGGTGGCAAGTCTACTTTACCGACCCTGCCCACGCGAATGCACCGGATAATCTGGCGGGTACCCCCGCTGAAAAGCTAATTGAACGCATAAACAGTGCCCAAAGTACCATCCACATCGCCGCTTTTGAGTTCAACCTCACCCCGGTAGCAGAAGCCCTGATTGCCGCCCACCAGCGTGGCGTGGAGGTGCTATGGGTCACGGACGACGAGAGTGGACTCGAGGCTGACCAGGAAGAGGGCCATGGCCAGTTTGCCATGCTCGAAAAGGAGGGCATTGAGGTGCGAGATGATGGCCGGGGCGCCCTGATGCACAACAAGTTCTGGATCTTTGATCGCAAGACGGTGTGGACCGGCTCAACCAACATCACTGTCAATGGCATGTCGCGCAATAACAACAATGTGATCGTGATCGAGTCACCTGAGTTGGCGGCCATCTATGAGCGCGAGTTTGCCGAGATGTGGGCAGGCGAGTACGGTCCCACGTCTCCTTCCACGCTAGATGGTCAAACAGTGACTATTGACGGCACCCCCATTCAGGTGTTGTTTGCCCCGGAAGATGAGGTGGCCAGCCACCTGGTGCCGCTGATTGAACAGGCTCAAAAGAGCATTCGCTTTATGGCCTTTTCTTTCACGCACCAGGAGCTCGGTGACGCCGTGCTGGCGCGGGCCAAGGCGGGAGTAGACGTGAAAGGGATCTTCGAGACCCGGGGCAGCGAGACAAAATATAGCGAATTGCCTACCCTATATTGCGCCCACGTACCGGTGCGTCAGGACGGCAACCCCGCCACGTTTCACCACAAGGTTTTTGTGATTGACGACAAGATGGTCATCACCGGGTCCTTCAACTTTTCCGACAATGCGGATCAAAGTAACGACGAAAATGTGATCGTTGTCACCCATAGTGGGATTGCGGCGCAGTATCTGCATGAATTTGAACGCCGCTGGGCTGAGGCCAACGAACCAGATCCGGCTGATATGGGCTGTAAATAATATGCAGCAAACCATTTGTGTCTTTTGTTCGTCGAGCGATGCCGTGGACTCTATCTTTTTTGAAACGGCCACGGAGCTGGGGGCTGTGATTGGCCGACGGAACTTTGACCTGATCTATGGTGGCGGTCAGATAGGATTGATGGGTGCGCTGGCCAGGGCCACTCATCAGAACGGCGGCAAGGTGGTCGGCGTCATCCCAGAACCACTGCGCCGAGTCAAAGGGATCACCTATGAAGCCGCCGACGAACTGGTGGTGACCCGGGACTTACGGGAACGAAAAGCAGTGATGGAAGCCCGGGCCGACGCGTTTGTGGGCCTCCCTGGTGGCTTTGGTACCCTGGAAGAGCTCCTGGAGATTCTGACCCTCAAGCAACTTGGGCTTCACGCCAAGCCGATCGTTCTGGTTAACACCAACAGCTTCTACGATCCTTTGATCCAACTCTTCGAGCACATTTACCAGGAGCATTTCGCCAAACCCGATTATCGGCAGATGTACCACGTCGCTCCAGATGTAGCCAATGTTTTCTCGTATCTGGAGGCCTATCAGCCGCTTCAACTCCAGAGTAAATGGTTCTGATCGAGGTTGTCTGAGGGACGATTATGCCGATTCGGGCGGTGATCTTTGACTTCGGAGACGTGCTTCTCCGCACAGAAGACCCCAGTGGGCGGCGGAAATGGGAGAAGTATCTGGGCCTGCCGCAGGGAAAACTGAGCAGAGTCGTATTAGAGTCAGAAGTGGCAGATCACTCTATGGTAGGCAAGGCGACTGAGGCTGACGTGTGGAAGCACGTCGCCGCCACTTTCAGCTTGAATGACCAGCAATTACGCGAACTTCGGCGTGACTTCTGGTCAGGCGATCGGATCGACGCCGGGCTGGTAGGGTTTCTGCGCGATCTGCGTCCGCGTTACAGGACAGCCATTCTCAGCAATGCCTGGCCTGGTGCGCGGGAGGTGTTCACCCAAACCCTTGGGCTGGGTGACGTGGTAGGCGAGATGATCATCTCGGCTGAGGAGGGTGTGGCTAAACCCGATGCGCGTATCTATCGAATTGCCGTCAGGCGGTTGGGTGTACAAACTGAAGAAACAGTGTTCGTAGACGACCTGGCAGAGAATGTTCGGGGGGCACGGGCTGTCGGTATGTGGGGCATACAGTTCACAAGCACTGAACAGACCATCGCCGAGGTGAAGAAATACCTTAATGGGGTAAATTAAAGCCTGGCGTTATTGCGCTTGAGCTTACGTCGAGAGTACCCGGATTCCAAACGAAGCAAACTCATCAGGTTTCTGATTCAAGGAG
>JAHELX010000465.1 GCA_024643945.1 Anaerolineales bacterium | reverse complement strand
CTGGCCGTGTCCCAACAGGTGGAGCAGTCAAAGAGGCAGGCCCTCGCCCAGCGCCGCCAGGCCGACGCGGAAGCGCTGGAGCGGCAACAGGTGATCGCCCACGTCGAACGCGAGCGGGAAGCGCTGCAGGCCCAGGTCCAGCAGGCCGAGGTCCGCCAACGCATCGCCCAACTCGATGCCGAGACTGAGGAACTGCGCCTGTCGAGGCTTGAAGATAGGCTGCGCAAGTATCCCCTGGCTGCCCAGCGCGAAATCCAGCGCGCTCAGCTCGAGATTGCCCGCGCCCTGGCCGGTAATACGCGGGCCGTGGTGCAAATTGGTCAAGCCGAGGACATCCTGCGTTCCTTCGTCATCCGTGAGTTTTTGCAGGACAGTCTAGCTTTGCCGACCACCAGGCTGGACGAAAGCCAAGACGGGGAGCAATTAGCCGGAACGGCTACAGAAGCTGACTAGTACAGCAGAGCGGAAGTAAGGCCATCAGTTCGTAGCCCGCCCCGGCTTCGTCCCGCCTACGCGGGGCTTCGCCGTGCGGGTCGGGGCAGGCTACGAACTATACGCCGCGATGTATTAGCGTCCTATGCACGTTTCAAGACAAATGGAGCCGTCGAAATGGCAATGAACATTCGATTCTCTTCAACCCTGCGTTTCCTGATCGGCGCCGCGTGCGTAGGCCTCGCCTTAGCAACCTTGAATGCTTACGCCACGCTGCTCAATTCCCTCTTCCTGGCAGTGATCATCGTGTCCATTGCCTCCCCGCTCTTGTATTGGTTAAAGAACAAAGGCATACCGGCCGGGCTGGCCTTCCTGATCACCCTGCTGGGGGTGCTGGCCGTGTTGGTGATCCTGGTTCTTTTCCTGGTTGGGTCAGTCGCGCGCCTGGTGGAGGCGGTGCCGGCGTATGTGGCGCAGGCGGAGGCGGCCAGGACAGCGCTGCAATCGTTGACTGAGCGGCTGGGTCTCGACACGGTCGACATCCAGGCGGCGCTGAAGCAAATTGACCCTCAGAGCCTGGCCAGACCCGTTGTTACCTTCCTGGGCGGATTGCTCGGCAGCGTCTCCAACTTCGTGGTGGTGTTGCTGATCACAACCTTTATGCTGGTCGAAGCCCTGGGGCTGCCGGCCAAGGTGCGCCGGCAGATGCAACGAGCGGAGGGTCGCCTGGCTCCTGTGGTGCAGTTCAATCAAGATCTCCGGCGTTACGTGGCCATCACAACCGCCATCGGCCTGGTGACGGGCGCAGGGAACGTGGTCCTACTGGTGATCCTGGGGGTTGACTTTCCGGTCTTGTGGGGGATCCTGGCCTTTATCCTAAGCTTCATCCCGACCGTGGGTTTCTGGCTGGCACTCATCCCACCGGCGGTGTTGGCACTGCTGAAGTTCGGAGTGGTCAAGGCGCTGATTGTCTTCGTCGGCTACGTGCTCATCAACGGGGCCGCCGAAAACGTGGTCAAGCCCAAGTTTATGGGCGAGGGCCTGGACCTGTCGCCCCTGGTGGTCGTTCTTTCGCTGATCTTCTGGGCGGCGGTGCTGGGTCCCATGGGCGCCATTCTGGGGGTGCCCCTGACCATGGCTATCAAGCAACTCATCTTGGAGCCGGACGAAGAGAATCGCTGGCTGGCAGAACTGATGAGCTCGGAGGGCGGCGCTGAAGCTGACATCCCGGCCGGGGCCGCTGCGCTTGAGGTTTCCGACTAATAGAGGGGTGAATGTCATTGATGACCTGCCGCTCTCGTATATGATTTCTCTCGCTCATGCCTGGACTGGCTGCTTTCTTCTCCAATTGTGCAGCCGTGCAGGACCGCTTGAAGCCACGCAGTTCATGCTACCGGCTGTGGGGGAGCAGGCCGACTGCATGCCGGTGCCGGGTGCCCAACTCCGGCAGATCCACCATTTCCGGCGCTGTCGGGCTGGCCGTCTCCAGCCGGCGTGCGTACCAGTTGGCCAGTGGCAGCGCTGAAATCCCATGCAGCACAACGCTGAGCAGAATCGTCCACCCCGCCATGGCAAACAGAGTCTCGTACGGCCGGCCAGCCTCGTGGAATGAGTGATACGCCATCAGGGTGAACACCACGGAGGCCAGGCCGCGCGGTCCGAGCCAACCCATCATCAACAGCGTATCGCCCCGCATGCGGGTACCGACCAGGGCGATGGCTACCGGGAGCAAGCGGACCAGCGTCAGGCTGAGCAGGCCGTACAACAGGAACAGCGGGTTGAAGGCGTCGAACAGGGGTATCACCAGGTTGGCGCCAAAAACGCTCCACACAAACAGGGACAGCAGCGTGCCGCTAGTCTCGGTGAACTCTGTAGCCTCGTGCAAATGGTCGCGTGTGACATAGCCAAACATAAGCCCACCCACAAACGCGGCAATAAAGCCGTTGCCTCCCAAGGCCGCCGAACTAAAATAGGCACACAAGGCGAGCGCCAGGTTGCCGATCTGCTCGGTGGTTCGGGAGGTCCAACGCTGCTGCGCCGCGGCCGCAAAGAGCCGGCCTCCCAGCATGCCGACTGCGATCCCAACCGCCACAGCGATGCCGATTTCGGTCAAGGCCGAAGCCAGCCAGCCGCCTGACGTATGGATCTCTTCGGCCACGGCCAGGGCGATGAAAAGCGTGACGAAGGGTGTGGCAATCCCGTCGTTGAGCCCGCTCTCCACATTCAACGCCCGGCGGATCCGCACCGGCACCCGCGGATTGTTGAAGATGGGCAGCCCCAGGGCGGCATCGGTTGGCGCCAGGATGGCTCCCAGCAGCAGCGCAAAGCCGATGCCTTCCTGCGGGAACAGGCCGAAGGCGACCAGGCTCCCCAGGCCGATGATCAAGGGCATGGCAATGAACAACAACCGGCCCGCCAGGTGCGTGTCAGCTCGCACCTGGCGGAAATCCAACGTCGAAGCGTCGGCGAACAACAGCAGCGCCAGCGTGATTTCGGTCAGCGTCTCCACATCTTGCGCCGCGATAGGAAGGATGACCCAGCCCAACGCCTGGGCTCCGGCCAGTGCCCCAACCACCACAAAAACGATCGGCATGGTGATCGAAAGGCGGCCTAATCGCGAAGCGAACACGGAGTACAAAGCTACCAGAACAAAGAAAAGCCCCAGTCCGGTTGTCGTCATCATCCACTCCTGTGATTTTTGCAGCGGCGCTCCACCAGTCCAGAAGCGCATCGGCGGCTGTAAGAAGATGACGCGCAGCCAGCCAGCCAATAATAAAGCAGTGGTAACCGCCATTTGGGCATAAAAAAGCCGCAGGTCTGTGATCTCATTATACTCAATTCAAACAACACATCCGTCACCTCCGCAGGTCCATCCAGGCGCGGCGGATGACTACAACCATGGCGTAGCTGACCCACGCCAATAGCAGGGTGGTCACAACGGCAGCGATGGTTAGCAGCGTGGCAATCCGCTGCCTGAGCTGGTCGACCTCGGCTTGCAAGGCGACCAGCCGGCCGTCTACCTGCGCCAGATCCTGCTGGGCCGTCTCCAACTCATGGTTTATGTTTGAGGCGGCGGTGGATATTTTTGAGACTTCGCTGGCTGTCCCTTCGCGAAGCTGGCGAATGTCAGCCTTAAGATCATCCAGCCCGTTACGGACTGAACTGATCCCATCCTCCATAGCCTGCACCCGCTCCTGGTCCGGTGCCGGCAGACTGACGAAGGGCAAACGGTCAATGCTGTCTCGCAACTCAATCACTGCCTGCACCACTTCCCGCACACTGACCAGGCCATCCACCACTTGCTGCACGCTGGCCCCCAACTCCTGTTCCTTCTCTGGAGGCAATAAAGTCAGCACCAGCCCCTTGTCCTCTACCTCTCCGGCAATGCGGTCGCTGGTCGCCTCAACTTCGCCAACCTCCTGGCGCACATTGGTCAGCTCCGTGTCGAGCCGGCCGATACGATCCTGTCCCGCCTGGGCCAGGTGTGCGACCCCATCCAGCACACCGGTCGCCACGTCTATCGCCACGCTGCGGGCCACCCACGCCCCTGGCATGCCTGTAGCCGATAGGAGCAATACCAGCACGCTCAGAATGATAGATGCCACCGCAAAAATACGCTGGGCTATGCTTTTTGAAGCCATATTAGCGCTAACGCGTTGCGTATCCGGGAACACGCTCCCGATTGCCGTACGCACCGCCAGCGTGCATGCCTATGTCGGCAATGACAGCCAGCCCCAGCCACAGCCAGTCCAGCCCAAAGATGCCGGCCGGGGCAACCAGGACGTACATCAGCGTGGTCCAGGGCAGGAACAGGAAGCCCAGCAGCGGCCAGATGAAGGATGGGAAGGTAAGCTGCCAGCGCAGCGGGTTGATCAACCACCAGATCAAAATGCCCGCACGGGGCCCCAGCAATACCAGAGTCGTCCAAAAACAGCACATGAGTTATCTCCTTTCCTGACTATTGTGTGGATTCAACAGGCGCCTGGCTATAGGCCGTCTCGCCAGCGGATCGTAGATCGGAAGCTCTTTCTTTGGCGGTGGCGGCCAATTCTTCGGCGCGCACATGGGCGTTAGCTGCCGCCTGGTTGGCAGACTGAGACGCCTTATCTTTGATTTCCCCACCTTTGCGGCGAATGACGGTGCGGGTTTCTTCACCCGATTGGGGGGCAAGCAATAGAGCTGCAACCGCTCCCACCACGCACCCCAGGATGAAACCCATCATGAAGTCTCCGGAACCTGCATCTTGTCTTGACATCAATAAACACTCCTTGTCTTTTGGGTTGAGCCTATGGCTTACCCCAGCCTACTGAACTGCCGATTGTTTACTAATACCTATCCTATCACGAATCCGCTCGATACACCCCGGGCATTTGTCCAGTTTGTCTCCTGTACAAACATATAGTCTTCAGTAGCAGAAAGGCCATCCACGACCATTTGCGGTTCTGGCTGAATCGGCTTCAGGGAGCTGGGCCCGGTATAGGCCGAGCCCGGATAGGTCGTGACCGCGCAGCGTCGGTTTTTCGCCCCGCGTGTAGGACAGCTCGGCCAGTTCCAATACGTCTCGCTCATAAAGTTTCATCGGTCTACTCCCGGTTCCAATTGTATGGGGTCAGGCTTGAGGTGTGGCGGATCCCCCGCCAACAGCTCCTCCCTGAGAAACGTTTCGTCCGGACGGGCGGGCCAGGCGTACACGACGCAGGTGCCGGCCACTTTGTCGTGCCAGCCCTGGCGGCGATCGTCGGCCAGGATCCACAGAAACCCGAGGTAGAGGGGCAAGGCGGCCAGGATATAGCCGATCAGGCGGCGCAGGGCTCGCCCCAGCGAAAGACGCCCTCCGTCCAGGGTGACCACGCGCAGCCCCAGCAGCATCTTGCCCGGCGTCTGGCC
>JAHELX010000036.1:17745-20625 GCA_024643945.1 Anaerolineales bacterium | reverse complement strand
GCTCGAATTTGCTGTGCGCACAGTCAATAAGGGGCTCCACACTCAGTGTTTGGGCGGAGTGGGAGCCCCTACTTGCGATACCCAGCTTATTTGAGTTGGATGAGCTGTAACATTGCTACTCCTCTCCCGCTATTTTTCGTCTGAGCGCGTTCAACGCTGCTTTTACCTGCTTCCAGCTAGCCTGCACACGCCTGGCTTGATCTGATTCAACCTCGTGCCGGCTATAGCGTACCTCTACAAAGGCCTGGGTGAGCAGATTCATCTCCTCTTTTGCCTCAGGCAGGTTAGGCTCCAAGGTCGTGCGATATTCATCAGGCGTCTGAGCCGGCCGGCGGGGAAAGCCTTGTTGGCTTGCGCGCCGCAGAATGCTCAGATAATAGTAGAGAATCTGTTCCCGAGGCGATAGGGCGCCCAAGCGGAAGAATCGGAAAGGCCCCCTCGTCGGCTTCCGGCGCGCCGGTCGCAACGACAAGAACCCGTGCGGGATGCGCTCGCCGGCGCTCTGTACCCACTTGCCCAGCCGATACCAAAGGGCAACCCACAAACGGCGCAGCGCCCGGATCAGCCCCAGGGCCAACAACGCTTCTCGCACTTCTGGATGGTCACGCAAGTAACTGCGGACCACATAGAAGACGATTCCCAGGGCAACGACCCAGAACAGAAGCGATCGGACGATCTCGAACCAATCAGGGGCGGCGCTGCCTGACGGCTGTTGAAGTAAATCGGGCGGTGAAAGCCTGCTCTGGGGGACAGGGGCTGTCTCGCCTAACAGCCTTGACAGCCACCAAAGCAGCCAGGTCAGGGGAAGCGTGACCAGCAGGACCAGCAGCGTGGCGATGTACCAGATGATGCCTATGATGGTGCCCAGAGTCCAACCGACTGTTTCCAGAAAGCCCATTGTGTATCCGGTGGGCAACAAAAAAGCCAGAAATGCCGCCAGGCCGATGAGGGCCAGACTGTAGCGCACCCAGCGGCGCGGAAGATCATCCGCCACTTTAGTCCCCTGGGATTGCCACCGTTTGTACAGCGTAGCGAATCGTACCTGCCCCAGCATCACCAGCCCCAGTAAGAAGTAAATCAACACGTTGAGCACCAGCCCCGGTACCGGGGGACGACTCAGGTTCAACAGTTGGGCGATCCCAATTCGAGTCAAGCCGGCAGCTATCAATAGCACCGCCCCCCCCCAAAAGAAGCGGCCGGCCAGACTGTCCGCAGGAGGGACGTAGTAGCGATGGAATGCGGGGGGGTCATCGAGACGTTCCAGGTCGCGTACTGTCTGGGTGGAAACATGCCAGGAGAGAAAAGTCAGGACGAAGGCAGCCGTGGTCTCGAGATCAACAATCTTGGAGGGATAACGCGGCCAGGTTTGGATGTCAGCCAGCACGTCGGCCCAATTGTCGCCCAGGTAGGCGCCGATTCTAAGCAAGATCAAAAACAGCACAAGTTCGATCACCCGAAATCGCAGTAGATCGACGCCCCGTAACGCTCTGGCCCGGATCAGCCGGTACGAATAATTGGCCTCCACAGCCGCCAGCACGCAGCCTGCCACGAGATAAGTTCCATTCCAGGCCGGGAAAAGCAGATGAACCAATTCCACCAGCGATAGAGCAATACAACCGAACATCACCCCGATCACCAGTGGCCGGAACAAATTCTCTACCCACAGAGTGTGACCCGGCGCTGCTCGTTGCTGGTTCATCGCCACGTCTCCAGATCACGTTCGTGCCAAACGCGGTGAATCGGCATACGCAGCAAATCGGATCGCCTTTTTAATTCGGAGGATGGGCGGCCCGGTTGCACCAGGATCAAGGCCACAGTAAACCTGGCCCGCCGCAAATAAACCAGGGTGTCAAACAGCGCTTCGCTCTCGTGACCGGTAATCACCGTCAGTGTAGCTCCCCAGGAAAGGTTCACACTCATGCGGCGCAATAGATCCACGAACGATACCCCCGACGTGACCCGCACCCGGGCCAGGACCTCCAGCAGACTCATCAAATGGGTACGCTCCGGGCGTGGCGGCAGAAAGAAACAAGCCTGATCGTTCAACAATGGATCCCACGCTTCAGTTGCCAATCCCACAGGTAACCCTTCTTTGACCACAATGTGGTTGGCGATGGAGGCGCTGACGACGATGGCTAATTCGGTGGCAGTGTATCGCTGACCACGCTCGTAGTCGCCCTGGTCCATGTCAAGACAGATGAGCGTTTCGCGGGCGATGGCCGGCTGATATTGCTTTACCAGCAATCGCCCAGTGCTGGCCGTCGCCGTCCAGTGAAGGCGACGCGGAGAGTCACCCGGCTGGTAGTCGCGCACCCCCATCACGCGGGCCGGGTCTTCGAACAAGGGCGACGAGGCCGGCAACGTCACCAGGGGAGAGCGCGTAGGCAGACCCAACCGTTGAAGAGGAACGACCCGTGGGTAGACAATGAGATAACTCGGCTCTGCCCGCGCCAGACTGCGACGTTCAATGCCCAGTAAATCGCCGGTTTGCATCGTCAGTGGGCCAATGGGATAGTAGCCCCGTTGGCGGCAATTGAGCGTGTATTGCAAGTGCCGCCGTTCGCGTGCGCCCAGGCTGATGACGCGGCGGTGGAAGGGGGGCGCAGTGAGTTGTATCGGCAGCGTCTCGTTTACTTCCAGCCAGGGGATGGGCAGCCAGCCGATATTATGCACCGTCACCTCCACCGGAACCCGGTCGCCCAGGAAGGCACGGGGAACAAAATGTCGCTGGACACGAAGTCGTTCCACCGTCCGTCGTGCCCAGAGGCGCGATAGCAGATAGACGGCGAAGAAGAGGTAGACGATGGTGAAGAAGAAGTCCACGCGGAGGATAGCGGCTATGAGAAACAGACCCAGCAAGAAAGGTACAAATCTTCGCAT